>JBOIEI010000522.1:0-7116 GCA_050741055.1 Burkholderiales bacterium
AGCCCGGCGCGACCACCTGGCCATCGGCGTCTACGACTGCCTTGGCCGAATCGCGAACCGTGCCGATGGCTGCGATGCGTCCCTGGCTTACCGCAACGTCGCCGCGGCGTCCCGGACTGCCGCTGCCGTCGACGATCGTGCCGTTTCTGATGATCAGGTCGTAGCTCATTGACGCCTCCATGTCGGTGACGGGCCGGTGGGCCGAAAAACGGCGGCGCGGCGGCCGCGCGGGTGTGCGAGCCGACATGATGCCATGCTTCCGGGTGCTTCAACGACCGAGCCGATGCGCTTACAATCGTCGGACGCCCCTCTCCCGGTTTCGGCATGAGCACCATCCTGACGCTGCACGACCCGCAGATCGCCAGCAATCACTATGCGCAGGGCTGGTGGCGCGAGGACACGCTCTATTCGCTGCTCGCGCGGCACGCGCAAGAACGGCCCGATGCCTACGCGCTGCGCGATTCGCGCAAGCGGCTCACCTGGGCCGGGCTTCTGCGTTGGGTGGATGCGCTGGCGGCGCAAATGCAGTCGGTCGGATTGAAGCGCGGGCAGCGGGTCTCGGTGTGGCTGCCGAACCGGGTCGAAGCGGTCGTGGTCTTTCTCGCCTGCTCGCGCAACGGCTACGTATGCAATCCGTCGCTGCACCAGAACTACACCGTGGAAGAGATCGTGCGGCTGCTCGAGCGCATTCAGGCCGCGGTGCTGTTCGCGCAGCCGGGTTATGGCGCGGACTCGGACCGCCACGATGTTTTTCAACAGGCTGCGGCCTTGCCGTGCATGAAGCGCGTCTACGCGCTGCAGCCGGCCGGATCGAGATTCACGCCGCCCGCAGGTGCGAGCGCATTCCCGGCCGAAGATGAAGCGCCCGACCTGTCGCTGCTCGCAGCGCCGGACCTGAATCCCGACAAAATCGTCTACCTCGCCTTCACATCGGGCACGACCGGCATGCCGAAGGGCGTGCTGCACTCGGACAATACGCTCCTCGCCAACGGGCGCGCCATGGTGAAAGACTGGAGCCACGATCATCGCACGGTGCTCTACAGCCACAGTCCGTTGAGCCATCACATCGCCACGGTCGCAGTGGAGCAGAACCTGGCCGCCGGTTTCGAGTTGGTGGTGAACGACCCGCCGACTGGAAAGAAGCCGCTCGACTGGATCGTCGAGACCGGGGCAACGTATGTAATGGGCGTGCCGACGCACGCGATCGACATCCTTGCCGACATGCGCGCGCGCGGCCTGCCCAGGCTCGGTAAAGTGAACCTCTTCTACATGGCGGGCTCGGTAATTCCGCCCGAAACGGCGCATGCGTTTCTCGACCTCGACATCAAGCCGCAGAACATCTACGGCATGACCGAGAACGGCTCGCACCAGTACACGCTGCCGGACGACGACGTTCAGACCATCACCGCGACCTGCGGGCGCGCCGCGCCGGGCTACGAGACGCGCATCTTCGATCAGGAGAATCCGGATGTGGAAGTGCCGGCCGGTACGACCGGCGAGATCGGAACGCGCGGGGCGCTGCTAATGCTCGGCTACTTCGACAATCAGGCTGCGACCGAGAGCTCGTTCAATGCGCTCGGCTGGTTCATGAGCGGCGATCTCGGGCGCCTCGACGAGCATGGCAATCTCACCATCGTCGGGCGCAAGAAGGACTTGATCATCCGCGGCGGCCACAACGTCTATCCGTCGCGCATCGAGAACCTGGTGCTGAGACATCCCGCGGTGGCGAAGGCGGCGGCGTTTGCCATTGCGGACAAGCGCCTCGGCGAGCGCGTGTGCCTCGCCGTGATTCTACGCGACGGCACCGACCTCGACGCGGATACGGCATTGGAGCATCTGGATCGCGAGGGGCTTTCCAAGTTCGACATGCCGGAATATTTCCTGCGCATGGCGGCGTTTCCGCTCACTGCCAGCGGGAAGATCCTCAAGCGCGAGCTGGTGGAATGGGCGAAGGGCGGGAAGATTTCTCCGCAGCCTTGCCGCTGGATGTCCGCCGAGAAACGTTCCGAGTAGCCGCATGAGCGCACAACGAGCGATCGCAGTAACGGGCGCGAGCCGAGGCATCGGTGCGGCCATCGCGCTGGAGCTTGCACGCAGGGGTTTCAAGGTCGGGTGCCTGTCGCGCAAAGGCGGCGGATTGGAGAGTCCGTCCGCGCCGCCCGAGCTCGCCTCGCGCTTCGTGAACCTCGCCTGCGACGTGACCGACGAGACGAGTGCGCGCAAGGCATTGGCGGCGTTTGCCGCTGCCGCCGGCGGCTTGCACGGACTGGTGAACAACGCCGGCATCCATCTCGACGGCCCGAGCGATCGGCTGCAAACGCAGGTGTTCGAAACGGTGCTGAAGACCAACGCCACGGCGGTATTCACCACCAGCCGCGAGGCCTATCCGCACCTGGTGAATAGCGGCGGCGGCATCATCGTCAACATCGGCTCGTTCTACGACAAGATCGGCGTGAAGCGTAACGTGTCCTATTGCGCCGCCAAGGCCGCGGTCGGGGCGATCACGCGCTGCCTCGCGGTCGAGTGGGCGTCGAAGGGCATCAGCGTCGTCGATGTCGCGCCCGGCTACATCGAGACCGATCTCAATCGCGAGGCGCTGACGCAGAATCCGCTGAAGGATTTTCTCGCTCGGCGCATTCCCACCGGCAGTCCCGCGGCGTCCGAAGCGATTGCAAAGATGGTGGCAGCAATCTTCTGCGAGAACATCCGCTTCCTCACCGGCGAAACGATTTATGTCGACGGCGGGCAGGGCATTGCGCATTGAGTGAAATGACTGTCTTCGATCGCCTCGACGCGACGCTTGCCCTGCCGGAGGACGAGCGCCTGGTGCTCGACTCGGTGCGCACGCTCGCCCGCGAACAGATCGCGCCGCGCGCAGCCGAATACGACCGCTCTGGCGAATTTCCATGGGATAACGTTAAGACCATCAATGCGCTCGGCCTGAACGGCATGTTCATCCCCGAAGCCTATGGCGGTGCAAATCTTTCGTATGCCGTCTACCTCGCCTGCGTACGAGAGATCAGCAAGGCGTGCGCATCGACGGGTGTGATCTGGGCGACCAACTTCCACGCCATGAAGCCGCTCATCGACTTCGGCACCGAGGAGCAGAAGGGGCGCCTGTTGCCGAAGCTGGCCGAGGGCGCGCTGGCATCGCTCGTCATCACCGAACCGACCGCGGGATCGGATGCGACCGGCATGACCACGCGCTTCGAGCCTCGCGGCGACGAGATCGTCGTCACGGGGACCAAGACCTTCATCACCAACGGCGCGCACGCGGATCTCATGCTCGTGTTCGGCAAGTGGAGCGAGATCGAAGACAGCCGCGGCTCGATCTCCGCGCTGGTGCTGGAGGGTGGCGGCGCGGGATTGAGCGTGGTGCGCGAGGAAGACAAGATGGGGCTGCGGGCATCGAGTACGGCCACGCTCGCCTTCGACGGCTACCGTGTGCCGCGCGCGAACCTGCTCGGATCGCCGGGCGATGGGCTCAGGCTCCTGCTCGCCTCGCTCAACAAGTCGCGCCCGAGCGTCGCCGCACACGCGCTCGGGATCGCGCGCGCCGCGTTCGAGGACGCGGTCGCCTACATCAACGAGCGGCGCCAGTCGGGCCGGCGCATCGTGGAATTCCAGGGCATCCAGTTCCTGCTGGCCGATCTCGCCACCGAGCTGGCGCAGTGCGAGGCCTGGCTGTGGCACGTGGCGCGGCTGGTGGACGGCGGGGCCAAGGATTTCGGCATCGAAGCCTCGATGCTGAAGCTGCGCGCTTCGGATCTTGCCATGCGCATCGCAACCGATGCGGTGCAATTGCACGGGGGCTACGGCTACTGCAAGGACTACCGCGTCGAGCGGCTCATGCGCGATGCCAAGATCACGCAGATTTGGGAAGGGACCAACCAGATTCATCGGCAGCTGATTGGACGAAGCTTTGTCAGAAGGTGAAGAGTGAAAGGTGACGAGTGAAAGAGGCCAAGCAGCGCAAGGTGGACCAGCCCAGTGACTGAACGACGCCAGCCACTCGCGGGCATTCGGGTCCTCGACTTCTCGACGCTGCTGCCCGGTCCGATGGCGAGCCTGTTGCTGGCCGAAGCCGGCGCCGAAGTCATCAAGATCGAGCGCCCGGGGCGCGGCGACGAGATGCGTTCGTACGTACCGAAGCTCGGCCGCGATAGCGTGAACTTCGCGCTCCTCAATCGCGGCAAGCGCTCGATCGCGATCGACCTCAAGGCGCCGGGGGCGGTCGAGCGGTTGCATCCCCTGATCGAAAAAGCCGACGTGGTGATCGAGCAGTTCCGGCCAGGCGTCATGGACCGGTTGGGTCTGGGCTACGACGCGCTCGAGGCGATCAATCCGAAGATCGTCTACTGCGCCGTGACCGGCTGGGGGCAGACCGGGCCCAAGGCCGATGTCGCCGCGCACGATCTCAACTACGTGGCCGAGTCGGGGATGCTCGCGCTTGCCGCCGGAGCTGACGGCGCGCCGGTCGTGCCGGCTGCGCTCGTCGCCGACATCGCGGGCGGCACCTATCCTGCAGTCATCAACATTCTGTTGGCGCTACGCGAGCGCGATCGCACCGGCCAAGGCTGCAAGCTCGATATCGCGATGGCGGACAACCTGTTCGCCTTCATGTACTGGGCGATCGGCAACGGCTTGGTCTCCGGGCAGTGGCCGCAAGCGGGCGGCGATCTCGTGACCGGCGGCAGCCCGCGCTATAACGTCTATCGCACCGCCGACGGCAAGTATCTCGCCGCGGCGCCGCTGGAACAGAAGTTTTGGGAGACGTTCTGCGAGCTGATCGGGCTCGATGACCGTTTTCGAAAAGACGTGGGTCAGGAGGCGGCCGCAAAGAGCGAAGTTGCAAAGCGAATCGCCGCGCAAACTGCGCAGCATTGGACACAGGTGTTCGCCGGCAAGGACGTCTGCTGCTCGGTCGTGTGTTCGCTCGAGGATGCCATGCGCGACTCGCACTTCGCCGCACGCGGCATTTTCGCTCGCACGTTGACCCGGCACGATCGAACCATTCCTGCGCTTCCGGTACCGATCGACGAGCGGTTCCGTGCACAGACGGACGGCCAGAGCTATCCGGAACTGGGTGAGGCGGACGGGATGATAGATGGCTCGGATATCGGTTGACGTCGCGCCCTTTCCCGTTACGCGCCCTCGGTCAACGCTCACTTGATTCTCCCACGTTCCTCGCTTGTTCCGTAAGGGTTCGCACGTGGCGTGCGCCATATCGCGCGTGCATCGGATCAAGACCTATAATCGAGCGGCATCACTCACACCTTCACATCGGTAACGCCTTCGCAGGAAGTCGGGTGTTCACACTCGGCGCTGCAACGCTCGTGCAGTCATGGTGGCCATCCGCGCGACATCCGATAAGTTGATGTCCGGCGCGGATCACGCGAGCCGAGCCGTCGCCTTCAAAACGTATCCGCTGCTACTCTCGCAGCTCGCTCACGCTCAGCCATAGCAACTGCTGCACTCGATTCGTTGCGTCTGCGGACGGATTCAGCGACGGCGTCTCCTCGTGTACGCGCGGGTGTGACGAGTCGTCTGGATCGGGTTTCCGCACGAGGTCGCCGTGATCGGGCCCACGCACCTCGCCGGCAATCGGCCCGTGATCCACGAGGAGTGAAGCCATGATGCGCTGCAGAACCATCTGGGCAATCCCCGCTCTTGCCGTGCTTGCAGTCGCACTGTCGTCGATATCATCAACGATCCTTGCGCAGACCTTCCCTTCCAAGCCTGTCCGCATCATCGTCACCTGGCCGCCCGGGGGCTCCAACGACGTGGTCGCACGGGTGATGGCCCACCGCCTAACGGAAACGCTGGGGCAGACGTTCATCGTTGAAAACCGTCCAGGTGCAACCGGCACCATCGGTTCCGAGCTGGTCGCGAACAGCCCGCGCGACGGCTACACCGTCATGGTCAATTCGGCCACTCATGTCGCCAACGCGCACATCTACAAGAAGCTGCCCTACGACACGATGAAGGATTTCATCGGCGTATTGCCGCTCGCCCGGCAGGTCGGGATGCTGGTCGTGCACCCATCGCTGCCGGTGAAGTCGGTGAAGGACCTGATCGCACTCGCAAGATCGCGGCCGAACGATATCGCCTGGGCATCGACGGGCACGGGTAGCTATACCTGGGTGACGATGGTGCAGCTCCTGCAGATGACGGGGACGAAGATGCTCGAAGTTCCGTACAAGGGAGGCGGCCCGGCGGTGATCGGTCTCATGGCGGGCGAGACCCAGGTATTTTTCGTCGGCATCGGCTCGGTGGCCGCGGCGTTGAAGGCGAAGCGCCTGCGCCCGCTGGCGGTCGCGTCGAGCGAACGCCTCGAGGCGTTTCCCGACATTCCGACTGTGGCGGAAACGGTTCCGGGTTACGAGCTCACGGCGTGGATCGGATCCTTCGTAGCCGCGGGCACGCCGCGCCCGATCGTGGAGAAGCTCAACGCCGAGTTCAAAAAGGCGTTGCAACATCCCGACGTGACGAAGATCCTGGGCGCGCAGGCGTTGGATCCGATGCCGATGACGGTGGACGAGTTCGCCGCTCGGCTCAAATCCGACTACGACAAGTACGAAAGACTCATCAAGTCGACGGGAGGCAGGGCCGGCGGAGGTCGAGCGGGATGAATGCGGTCGGGCCAACCCGCTACCTGACCTGCTCGAGCTCTCCCAGCGCCACGGCCTGACGTCAAATGACGCGTGCTATCTCGCCCTCGCGCTGGAACTCAAGCTGCCGATTACCGGGTGATTCGGGGCGCCTATAATCGTCCGCACCGCCGCAACCAGGAGAGCGAGCGTGGCGAGACTGTCTGCAGTGGAGCGCGAGTCGCTGCCGGAGGATCAGCGCCGTTTCTTCGACGCAGTGCGATGGATACGCCGCCACCCGATCAGCGGGCCGTTCATCGTATCGATGAACAGCAGTCCCGATATGGCGGCGAGAATCGCCCATCTCGGGCACTACTTCCATGCCCGCGGGCAGGGCGTCGAGTCCATCCTGCCCATGCGCGTGCGCGGCTTCGTCTCGGTGATCGGTTCGCGCGCGCTCGACGCGCCGTACGAGTGGAGCGCTTGGGTCAACTGGGCGCTCGGAGCAGGCGTTTCACAGGAGACG
>JBOIEI010000523.1:0-2949 GCA_050741055.1 Burkholderiales bacterium
CTGCGTCAGATCAGCAACTGCGCCTGGGCAAGCGCCGGCGCTTCCGGCAAATGCATCTGCAGCGGCTCGGGCCGGGCGATGTGGAAGCCCTGAGCATAGTCCACGCCGAGCAGGCGCAAGCGGTCCAGCGTCGCCTGATCTTCGACGATCTCGGCCACCGTCTGCATGCCGAGGATGTGCGCGATACGATTGATGGCTTCCACGATCGCGCAGTCCATCTCGTCGTCCGCCATGTCGCGCACGAACGTGCCGTCGATCTTGAGGAAGTCCACCGGCAGATATTTGAGATAGGCAAACGACGACATGCCGATGCCGAAATCGTCCAAAGCGAAGCGGCAGCCCATGTTCTTCAGCTCGTGCATGAGCTCGGCCGCCTTGGTCAGATTCGAGATCGCGGTCGTTTCCGTCACCTCGAAACACAGCAGGCTCGGCGGCACGGGGTAGCGCGCGAACTGGCGCCGCAGAAAATCCGAAAAGCTGGAATCGTTGATGCTCGCGCCGGACAGGTTGACCGAATACAGCCCAGCCTCGGGGGCGATCTGGGTGCCGGCTGCGCGGCTACGGGCAGCCAGCACCTGCAGCAGCTCGGTGATCACCAGCCGGTCGATCGCGGTCAGCAGGTTGTAGCGTTCCGCCGCCGGGATGAACGCCATCGGCGGCACCAGCTCGCCGTTGTCGCCGCGCATGCGCACGAGTATCTCGAAGTGCGGCGACGACACCGCTTCCTTGAGCGGCTGGATGTATTGCTGGTAGAGCACGAAGTCGCCCTGCTCGAACGCCTGGCTCAGGCGCGAGATCATCTGCGGCTCGCCGTTCTCGCGCTGGCCCGCCTGCTGTGGGCGGTGCACCTGCACCCGGTCGCGGCCCTTGTTCTTCGCTTCGTAGCAACATGCATCGGCGGCCGTCAACACGTCCGCGATGTCGCCGCTGGCCGCGTCGATCGGCACCAAGCCGATGCTCGCGCCGACGGTGAAGGACTTGCCTTCCCAGGCGAAACGGAAGTCGCGCACCACTTCGCGTATGCCATTGGCAATGCGCAAACCCTGATCGAGCGGACACGACTGCAGCAGCGCCGCGAACTCGTCGCCGCCCAGCCGCGCCAGGATATCGCTGCCGCGGATCTTGGTGCTCATGACCGAAGTGAGGCTGCGCAGCAGCTCGTCGCCGGCCGTGTGCCCGCACGAATCGTTCACCGTCTTGAAATTGTCCAGGTCGATGTAGAGCAGCACGTGCTGGCGCCCTTGTGCGTGCGCGGACTCGAGCAGTTGGTTCAGGCGGCTCTCGAGCTCGCGCCGGTTGACCAGTCCCGTGAGCGAGTCGTGGCTTGCTTGCCACGAAAGCTGCTGCGCGAGCGCACGCAGCTGCGACACGTCGTGAAAGACGACGGCATAACCGCTGCGGCTTCCTCCTTCGTCGCGCACCTCGGTGAACGAATCGTGTACCGAAGTCTCCTGACCGTCGCGGCGGATGAGGCGCGCCGCCGCACGCCCGGGGTCGGCCAGATGGGGGCCTTCGGGAGCGCCCTGGGTGATGTAGTCGAGCGCGCTTCGGCTGTGCTCGTCGATGATGCGATAGACCATGTGCAGGGGCTGGCCCTGCGCCTCGGCCAGGCTCCAACCGGAAAGCTCTTCGGCCGCCGCGTTCAGATAGACCACGTTCCCGTCCGCGTCGGTCGCGATCACGCCCTCGCGCAAGTCGCTCAGCACCGACCACGCTCGGGCCGGGTCGATGGGTGAACCCTTCTTTTCCAAGCGCAGGCGAGTGACCAGCACCGCGGCCACAGCCCCCGCGAGCGCTGCCGCAATGAGCATCGCTGCGCCGTCGAGCGCAGGCCAAGTCTCGGCCGCCAGGCAGGATTGCGCCCACAGCGTGAGGATTACGGTTGCAGGGCGAAGCAGAGGTCGCACCATGATGGGCTCGTCGGGGCTCAGACTTCCTCCAGGAGCCCGGCCGCGACGTGGCGCGCATAGGGATCCTGGCGATAAAACCCCATCAATTGCTCGTAGATGGCCGGATAGCCGGCGCGCACGATCTCGGGCCGCTCGATGAACGCTTCGCTCACCACAGCAAAGAACTCGCCCGGGGATTCGGCCGCATAGGGATCGATTGTAGTCCGGCGACCGGCATTGACGCTGTGGCAAAAATCCTCATAGGCGGACGTAAACGCACTCGTCCAGGCCGCCCGGTCCATGCCCGCGTGCAAGGGCGGATAACCGTCGGCGTCGCCGTTGAGCATATCGAGCTTGTGCGCAAATTCATGGATCGCCACGTTGATTCCGTCGGCGAAATCCTCGCCGATGTCGGCCCATGACAATATCACCGGTCCGTGCAGCCACGCCTCGCCGGAGCGGATTTCCTTGCCGACGTGGACCACCCCGAACTCGTCCTGCCACTCGACATCGGGCACGAATTCGTCCGGATAGACGACGATCTCCACCCAGCCGTCATACCAGTCGTCGGGCAGGTTGAGCAGCAAGATGCAGGCCTGAACGGCCAGCGCCATGCGCATCGAATTGTCGAGCTCGAGATCCGCGGCGCCGTGGATCTGCTTGTCGTGCAGGAAAACCGTCACGAGGCTGCGCAGGCGCTCGCGCTCGGCATCGCTCAATCCGCTCAGGAAGCGATAGCGTGCGAGCGATTCCATCCATAGTGCTTCGTCCAGTGGGGCCCTGCGCACGATGCGTGCGCGTCGCCAACGCTGCAGGCTGAATCCCATGCCGCGCGCTCCGTATCGCGCCGCGGCCTAGACGGCCTGCTGCTCCGGTTCCCGGCCTTCGCCGGCCAGGTCCGGCAGCATCTCCTCCGCGGCCGCTTGCGGATGCTCGAATTCTACGCTCTCGATCTGTGCGAAACGCTGCGCGATCTTCACGCTGGAGACGTGCACGCGCTCGGCATCCTCGTGCGCCTGGCGGATATGGTCGGCGAGCCGGCGCATGCGCTCGTCGAAAC
>JBOIEI010000524.1:0-1795 GCA_050741055.1 Burkholderiales bacterium
GCGGCGCATCCGCAGATCGCCCTCGAGGTCGCCATCGCGAACCAGTTTTTCACTCTTTCGCGACGCGACGCCGACGTCGCGATCCGGCCGAGCGTCGCTGCCCCGGAGGACCTCATCGCGCATCGCATCGCGGAGGTCGCAACTGCGATCTATGCCGCACCTTCTTACATGGCTTCGAGCAAGCGACGCGCGTTGAGCGAGCACGTCTGGGTCGCACCGGACGAGAGCCTCGCCCATCTGGGCTCGGCCCGCTGGCTCACGAGCGAGATCGCGCCCGAGCGCGTGGTCTATCGCGCGAACTCGCTGGTCGCCTTGCAGGCGGCGGCGCGGGCTGGCGTGGGCGTTGCGCCGCTACCCTGCTACATCGGCGATCGCGATGCGGCGCTCGTTCGCGTGCACGGCCCGGTTCCCGCCATGGCGGCGACCCTGTGGGTGTTGATCCACCCCGACCTGCGGCGCGTGGTACGCATTCGCGCATTCGTCGATTTCACGCTGCTGCAGCTTGCGCGGCTGCGCGCGCTCATCGAGGGCCGCTCGCCGGGGAGGCGGGCGAAAGCCGTTTCGAAAGGCGGCGGACCGGATCGGGCTGGTGGGCGACGATAACCTTCGTCATCCCCGCGCACGCGGGGATCCAGAGAACCGACGAAGTCGGTCAACCCTGAGCCTGCTGCCCTTGCCGAGCCGCCATGCTCATCCGCCGATCCAGCAGCCGCTGGAAATTGGCGAGCGACGCCACATGCGCATACACCGCCGCCAGGTAGCCCCGGGTCATCAGCGTCTTGATCTGCTCGGGCTCCAGCGCCATGACTTTCTGCTCGTTCACCCGCGCCATCCCCGAAAGCGCTAGCGGCGCCCCCTCGTTCGGCTTCGCCTGCATGGTGAACGGCTCGATCACGCCGTGGCTCGCCAGGGTCTTGCACATCTCGTTGGTGCGCGCGAGATCCGCCTCGTATTCGGTCAAAAGCTTCTGCTGCTGCTCCCACTCCGGCAGCGGCTTGCCTTCGTCGTCGAACAGCCGATCGCCCTTGTCGCGCAGCGCCTTCTTCTCCACGCACACCAGCCGCTCTTCGCGCATCTTCCCATCCACCGTGATGGTCGCCATGCAGAACGGATAGCGGCGCACGTACGCCGGCAGATACGCGCGCCGGTCCCAGGTGCTGTCCGACATGAGGAAGAGGTTCTTGCCCTGCTCGAGCCCCAGCACCGCGAACGCGGCATAGGTCTTGCCCGAATCGGCAGTAACGAACACGATCGGGTAGTCGCGCGCAACCAGCGCAAACTCGGCCAGGCTCAGCGGCAGCGCGTTGAGATTGCGGAAAGCCGGGGTGATCTTGCCCCGTTGCGGCACCAGCACGCGGTGGGTCTTGTTGAGCGGGACGATCTCGGTGTACGCGTAGGGCGGCGAAATCTGTGGGGTAGTTGCGGCTACGGGTGTTCCGTTGGTCGGCTCGGCCATGGCTCGGTTCCTCCTGCGGCGCATGGTAGCACGGGGTAAGTTCTGTTTTGGACCAAGCGTTTACCGGATTTCCGATCTTTAGTATCATCCTCCGTCTTCGTGGGGCGGTAGCTCAGCTGGGAGAGCGTCGCGTTCGCAATGCGAAGGTCGGGAGTTCGATCCTCCTCCGCTCCACCACAATGAAAAGGGCCACCAAGATGGGTGGCCTTTTTCATTGTGACGGTACGAAGGTGGAGTGAGAACTCCCGACCAGAGGTGCTCGCTCGGACACGCGACAGCAACTGCTTGCTGTCGCGTGCCTAGCGAGCGGTCCGCGGCCTGCATGCCGCGGCCCAGGGG
>JBOIEI010000525.1:0-3981 GCA_050741055.1 Burkholderiales bacterium
CTCTGGTCCACAGCGTACCTGGACGAGGCCGAGCGCTGCGATACCGTATTCCTGCTCAGCGAAGGCAGGCTTCTCTTCCGCGGCGATCCGGCCGAGCTGGCGAGCCGGGTGGCGGGGCGGACGTTTCGCCTGTTCACGGACGTCGGGGCCCGCCGCTCGCTGCTCGAGCGCGCGCTCGACCGCGACGATATCTCCGACGGCATCGTGCAGGGGGCGTCGCTGCGGCTCGTCATCAAGGCGGGCGTTTCGCCGCCGACGCCCGAGACGCTTCAGGCCGCGCCCGGCAGCCGCCTGGAAGCCGTCGCCGCGCGCTTCGAGGATGCCTTCGTCGACATTCTCGGCGGCGGGCCGCCCGGAACGAGCCCGCTCGCGAGCAGCTATCGCGCGATAGCGCAAAGCACCGAGCCGGCGATCGTGGCGCAGGGCCTCACGAAGCGCTTCGGCGACTTCACCGCCGCGCGCGACATCACGTTCTCGATCCCGCGCGGACAGATCTTCGGCCTGCTCGGCCCCAACGGCGCAGGCAAGTCGACTACCTTCAAGATGCTGTGCGGACTGCTGACCCCGAGCGCGGGCACGGGCCGCGTCGCCGGCCACGACCTTCGCATCGCCCGCGCCGACGCGCGCCAGTCGCTCGGTTACATGGCGCAGAAGTTCTCGCTCTACGGCGATCTCAGCGTGCGCCAGAACCTCGACTTCTTCGCCGGCGCCTACGGCCTCGCGGGCGCGGCGCAGCGGCAAGCCATCGAGCGCTCGATCGCGGTCTTCCATCTCGAAGACCACCTCGGCACGAACAGCGGGATGCTGCCGCTCGGCCTGAAGCAGCGCCTTGCGCTCGCCTGCGCGGTGATGCACCAGCCGCCGGTGCTCTTCCTCGACGAACCGACCTCGGGCGTCGATCCCATCATGCGGCGCGAGTTCTGGACGCACATCAACGGGCTGGTCGAGCGCGGCGTCACGGTGCTGGTCACGACGCACTTCATGGACGAGGCGGAATATTGCGACCGCATCGCGCTCATCTACCGCTCGGCGCAGGTGGCACTCGGGACGCCCGAGGAGCTTAAAGCCCAGGCCGCACGCCAGACCGGGGCCGAAGATCCGACGCTCGAAGACGCCTTCGTCGCGCTGGTCGGGCAGTTCGACGAGGCGCGGGGGGCGCATGAGCGTACCGGGCGAGGGGCCCCGCTTGCGGGGATCGACCGCAACGCGAACTGCCGCCCGGCCGCCGACGCCTTGGCGGTCGATATCCGCTATCGGTTCGGCGGCGGCCGCATGAGCCGCGCCCTTGCGCCTCGCCGCCTGCGCGCGCTGCTGGTGAAGGAGACGCTGCAGGTCGTGCGCGATCCTTCGACCTTCCTGATCGCGCTGGTGCTGCCCGTCATCCTGCTGTTCCTGTTCGGCTACGGCGTGTCGCTCGACACCAGCCGCACGCGCATCGGGCTCGCCCTGCAGGACGCCAGTGCGCCGGCGCGCAGCCTCGCCACCGCGTTCGAACGCTCGCGCTGGTTCGAGGTGACAGGACGGCGCGACGTGGCGAGCCTGAAGCGCGACCTGATCGGCGGGCGCATCCGCGCCATCGTCGTGATCCCGGCCGAGTTCGGCCGGCAGCTCGCCACACGCGGCGAACGCGCGCCGATTCAAGTCATCACCGACGGATCGCTGCCCAACACGGCGGCGTTCGTAGCAGCCTATGCAGAGGGCGTGCGCACCAACTGGGCCGCCGGGCTCGCCGCCGAGCACGGCCTGCAGACAGGCCCGCGACTTTCGCTGGCGCAGCGCTTCTGGTTCAACCCCGAGCTCGCGAGCCGATATTTCCTGCTGCCGGGCTCGATCGCCATCGTCATGACCATGATCGGCACGCTGCTCACCGCGCTCGTGGTTGCGCGTGAATGGGAGCGCGGCACGCTGGAAGCGATGATGGCCACCCCGGTCGCCTTGGCCGAGTTCCTCGCCGCCAAGGTCATTCCCTATTTCGTGCTCGCGCTCGGCTCGATGACGTTGTGCACGGTCATCGCGGTGTTCGCGTTCGGCGTTCCTTTCCGCGGCTCGCCGCTCGCGTTGGCTGCGATCGCCTCGGCATTCCTGATTCCGGCCCTGGGCCAGGGCCTGCTCATCTCGGCCGTGACGAAGAACCAGTTCGTCGCGAGCCAGGTCGCGCTGCTGAGCGCATTCCTGCCCTCGATGATGCTGTCCGGCTTCCTGTTCGAGATCGACTCGATGCCGCGAATCATCCAGCTCATCACGTACGCCGTACCCGCGCGCTACCTGATCCCGCCGCTGCAGACGGTGTTCGTCGCCGGCGATCTGTGGGACCTTTACCTGCGCAACATCGCCATCCTGCTGGGCTTCGGCGTGCTCTTCTTCGCCCTCGCCGCCCGCGCCACGCACCGGCGGGTGGCCTGATGTGGCGGCGCCTGCGCGCGATGATCGTGAAGGAGCTGTGGGCCACCGTGCGCGATCCGCGCGCGCGCTTGATTCTGGTCGGTCCGCCGCTCATTCAGCTCTTCGTGCTCGGCTTCGCCACCACACTCGAAGTGAAGAACGTCGACATCGGCGTCTACGACCGCGACGGCGGCGCATGGAGCCGGGAATACGTCCAGCGCCTCGCCGGCAGCAGCGTGGTGCGCCGCCTGGTGCGCATCGATTCGCGCGCGGCGCTGCGAGCGGCCATCGACGATCAGAAGGTCATCGCCGTGGTGGCGTTCGATGCGCGCTTCAGCGCAGATGCCGCCGCGGGCCGCCCCGCCGTCATCCAGGCCATCTTCGACGGCCGCCGCTCCAATGCCGCACAGATCGTCTCGAGCTACCTCGAGCGCATCGCCGGCGAGATGAGCGTCCAGCTCGCGGCCGTGCGCGCGCCCATGCGCTCGGAGCTGGTCGTCACGAACTGGTTCAACCCCAATCTCGACTACCTGTGGTTCACGATGCCGGGGCTGGTGGTGATCATCACCACGGTGCTCGGGCTGGGGCTCACCGCGCAATCGGTGGCGCGTGAGCGCGAGCTGGGGACCTTCGATCAGCTCATGGTGTCGCCGCTGCGCGTGCACGAGATCCTGATCGGCAAGATGGTGCCGCCTGTCTTGGTCGGCGTCTTCAACGCAACGCTGTACACGCTGCTCATCCACTACGTCTTCGGCGTGCCGCTGACGGGGTCGGTGCCTGTCTTCTACCTGGCCCTGGTCGCCTACCTGGCTGCGCTGGTCGGGGTCGGCATGCTGGTGTCGTCGCTGTCGCAGACGCAGCAGCAGGCGTTTCTCGGCATGTTCCTGGTCGCCGTGCCCGCGACGCTGCTCTCCGGCTACGCGAGCCCGGTCGACAACATGCCGGGCTGGCTGCAGACGATCGCATTGGCCAATCCGGCGCGCCATTTTCTGGTCGTGAGCGAAGGCGTGTTCCTCAAGGCGATGCCGGCCGCGGAGATCCTCGCCAACACGTGGCCGCTCGCGCTGATCGCCCTGGTCACGCTGACGGCCTCCGCCCTGCTCTTTCGGGCGCGGATGGAGTGAACCGCATGGTCCTGCTGCGCCGATTGCCTGCGCTTTTCGCACTGGCTCTGTGCGCCTGCGTCGCGGGCCCGGATTACGTCAAACCGGCCGATCCGGTCGCGACCGACGCCTGGCTCACGCCGGCGCCGGCCGGAGACGTGGACATCGCATGGTGGCGCCGGTTCGATGATCCGTTGCTGGTCGAGCTCGTGCAGACTGCTGCTAAGCGCAATCTCGACGTGCGTGAAGCGGCGGCGAGACTGCTCGAGGCGCGCGCCAATCGCGACGCGATCGCCGGGGGCGCGCAGCCGCAGGTCGACGCGACCGCAGCCGCCTCGCGCAACCAGCTGAGCGAAAACGGCCAGCTGCCGCTGGGCCGGATCCCGGCGCTGGAGCGCCGCTTCACCTTGTTCGATGCCGGCTTCGATGCAAGCTGGGAGATCGATTTCTGGGGTCGCAATGTGCGCGCGATCGAAGCAGCCGATGCGCGCATCGG
>JBOIEI010000526.1:0-2052 GCA_050741055.1 Burkholderiales bacterium
CGGTAGATCAGCCCGATCGGAACGATGGTGAAGAAGATCAGCATGGATGCGGCCGCGGCCGCGAGGCCCGCGCCGGTGCTTTCGAGCTGCTGGAACATCACCACGGTGAGCGTCTGCCATTGACCGCTGTACAACAGCACCGTCGAGGAGAGCTCCGAGGCCGCCGACACCCATGTGAGCACCATGCCGCCGACGATGCCGCCGAGCATCAGGGGCACGGTCAGGCGCAGGAACGTCATCGCGGGCGAGACCCCGAGGTTGATCGAAGCTTCTTCCAGACTGGGGTCGATCTGATGCACGATTGCGCTCGAGGTCCTGACGCTGAACGGCACCTTGCGCACGACATAGGCCAACACCAGGATGAACCAGCCCCCGGTCAGCACCAGCCAACCGCTATTGAAGGTGATGATGAGGCCGATGCCCAGTATCGTCCCTGCAACGGCGAACGGCATGGTGGCGACGATATCGAGCAGAGCCGTGAGCCGGGTGCGCGAGCGCGTTACCACGTAGCCGATCGGCACGCCGAGGACGGCGGCGCCCAACGCGGCCAAGGTCGAGAGGAACAGCGTGTTCTGCAGCGGGCGGATCGAGCGTTGGAACAGCTCCGCATAGTTGTCCAGGCTCACATTCCAGTGCAGCACCGGCCCGCGGAATTCCAGAAACGAGATCACGATCACGGCAAAGAAAGGCACCAGCGAGGCCAGCACCAGGGTCCAGCAATAGCCCGTCGCAACAGCGCGCCATCCGCGCCCGATCGCAATCAGCGGCGGGCTGCGCCGCGCGCCGGTGGCAAAACGCCGCCGTCCCAGATAGCGACGCTGGATCACGACCACGGCCGCGGTGGAGACCACCAACAGCACGCCCAATACGCCCGCCGACCCCGGGTTGGTATCGGTCTCGCCGACGAACAGCTTGTAGGCTTCGACCGCAAGTATGGGCATGTCCTCGGCGAGCACGAACGGGACGCCGAAATTCTCCAGCGTATCGATGAAAACGAGCAACGCGCCGGAAAGGATCGCGGGCATCACGATGGGGAGCGTGATGGTGCGCACGCTGCGCCAGCGTGAAGCGCCCAGGTTCTGGCTTGCTTCCTCCACCGAAACGTCGACGGCCTTGAAGCCGGCGAGCGCAGGCAGCAAAACGAACGGATACAGCGTCAGCACGTAGACCAGTACGATGCCCGGCGTGCCATAGATCGATCCGAACGGGATGCCGAGCGACTGCAGGCCTGCCGTGACGATGCCGGCGCGTCCGAACAGCAGCAGCAGCGCATAGGCGCCAACGAAGCTCGGCAAGACCAGCGGCAGCACGGCGAGCGCCACCAGCGCCGTCTTGCCAGCCACCGGCAGGCGCGCGAGCGCGAACGCCAGCGGCGTGGCGACCAGTGTCGTGATGAGGGTGGCGAGCACGCCGATCAAGAGACTGTTGACCATGCTGTCCAGGTAGAAGGCGCTGGACAGCACCTTGACGTAATTGCGCAGGGTGAGCTCGACGCCGCTCGCATCCAGAAAGCTGGCGCTGAAGACGCGCAAGACCGGATACACGAAGAACAGGCCAAGGACGAGCAATCCGATCGCGGTGACGGCGAAGCGAAAGCCGGCACCCGTACCGAGTCTCATGATCGCCTCATGAGCGCTCTAGCACGTTCACCCGTCTCGGATCGTAGGCGAGCCGGAGCATGCGTCCTGTGGCCAGCGTCTCGAGCGGCTGGTCGAGCAGGGCAACGCGCAGCATCGTCTCGCCCGGTAGTCGCGCCTCGATGCGCGTGAGAGTACCCAAAAACTCGACCCGCGCCACCTGCGCTTCGATGCAGCTCCATCCGGGTGGCGGGGTCTCGCCGTCGGTCACTAACCGCAGCGCCTCCGGTCGCACGCTGAAGGTAATGCGTTCGCCGGGCGCCATGGTGCCGGCCTCGATCCGGAATCGAGCTCCGCCGGCCTCGACCACGAGGCGCGCACCTTCCCGATCGACCATCTTGCCCTCGAGCAGGTTGGTGATCCCCATGAACTGCGCTACGAACGGCGTTGCCGAATTGCGGTAGATCGCGTCCGG
>JBOIEI010000527.1:0-6417 GCA_050741055.1 Burkholderiales bacterium
GTTCCGGTCCTGTGCGCCTACAAGGTCGGCGGCTGCCGCGCCGTGTTCGACATGTCGGTCGAGTATTCGCGCGAGCGCTCGCAGTTCGGGCAAGCGATCGGCCGCTTCCAGCGCGTACAGGATCACGTGATCCACATCGTCAACTACCTCGACTCGGCGCGCTGGACGACCTACGAAGCGCTGTACAAGCTCGATAGCGGGCTCGATGCTGCCTCCAGCGTCCACGTGGCCAAGTCGGTCGCCTCCGAGAGCTACATGCGCGCGTGCGACTTCGCCCACGAAGTGCATGCCGGGATCGGCGTCGTGCGCGAGTACGGTCTGACGCTGCACACGAAGATGTCGCGCACGCTCTATCACTGCCTCGGCGGACCGAAGGCGCATCGGCGGCAACTGGAGCGGGTGCTGAAGCTTTGCTAGCGCGTTCACCCCCCTCGAGCCGCTTCCACGGATCGTGCACCGCATGAAGAACGGCCAAGGAGCGCCCATGGGGATCGGTGTCCTGGCTCTGGTGCGAATGACGCCCGATCGCCTCGCCCGGCTGAGCGCCGCCGGCTATTGCGTTCGCGAGGCGACACAGTATGCAAACCGCATGGAGGCGTTGCACGACGGCGCCGACGCGGTCAGGGCCGTTCTCACCAACGGCCGTGGCGGCTTGAGCGGCCCGGAGATGGAACTGCTGCCGAATCTCGAGATCGTCTGCGCCACCGGCGCGGGCTATGAGGCCGTCGACCTGCAAACGGCTCGGCGCCGCGGCATCACCGTCGCCCATGGCCCGGGCACGAACGCACCGGCCGTCGCCGACGCCGCCATGATGCTCGTGTTGGCGACAGCCCGGCAGGTGCTGCAGGCCGATCGTCTGGTCCGTGCGGGCGGATGGCAGGAGCAGTGGCGCGTCGAGACGCCGACGGTGTGCGGCAAGCGTCTGGGCGTTCTCGGCCTGGGCACCATCGGCAGCATGATCGCGCACCGCGCCGCACGCGGTTTCGACATGGAAATCGGCTATCACAATCGCAATGCCGTCGGGGAATCGCCTTATCGCTATTTCGCCAGTCTCATCGAGCTGGCGACCTGGGCCGATTTCCTGGTTGTCGCTACGCCCGGGGGTGCCGGAACGCGACACCTCGTCGGCGCCGAGGTGCTCGCGGCGCTCGGGCCCAAAGGTTATCTCGTCAATGTCGGGCGCGGTACGGTCGTGGATACGGCGGCGGTGATCGATGCGCTGCGATCGAAGCGCATTGCCGGGGCCGGCCTGGATGTGCTCGAAGGCGAACCGGGCATTCCAGCCCATCTGCCGGAGCTGCTGCAGTTGGACAACGCCGTGATCACGCCGCACTGTGCCGGACGCGCACCGGAGTCGCGCGCCGCGTCGACCGCGCGGCTGCTCGACAATCTGAATGCGCACTTCTCCGGGAAACCGCTGCCGTCGCCGGTATCGCTGAAGATCTGAGAGCGTACGCAGCCGGTCGAAGGATTGGTGCGCCCGCGCCAATGGCGCGCGGTTTGGTGCGCCCGCTGAATGGCGCGCGGTTTGGCGCGCCCGCTCAATAACGCGCGGTTAGCCTCGGGGCGGCGCACGCTTCTCCGGTCAGCCGCCGTGCCAGTGCGCCGGTATCGCGATCCACACTCGAATGGCCGCCCGCAATCCCAGGTATCGTCACAATGTTTACGTCGTGGAGCTCGATCCTCGGGTGCTCAATAGCGCCCGCTTCCGCCGGGCCAATCCAAACCGTGACATGCTGAAGCCCTGCCTCTACGTCGGCATGACGGGGCTCACGCCGCAGCAGCGGTTCGCCAAGCACAAGGCCGGAATCCAGGCGAACGTGTTCGTCCAGCATTACGGCGTTCGTCTGCTGCCCAAGCTCTATGCCTACGCCAATCCGATGCCCTACGAGGCCGCACGCGAGATGGAAGTCGAGCTTGCGATCGCGTTGCGGGCGCAGGGATATGCGGTCTGGCAAGGATGAATCACGGGCCGTGACGGGCAAGCAGGGACATGGGCTCTTTACGGCGCTGCCGATCGATGCTATTTCATGCGGTGGCGCGCAAGCGGACACCGTGTTCCCCCGGCGCAGAGGCGCACCGGAGCGCCGCAATCGACCCCGATGAGCACGCAGACATCATCCACGCAAATCGAATCGGCCTACGCCTGGGTGCGTCTCTGGGTCTGTCTCGCGCTGATGACGATCGGCGGCTCGGGCATGTACACGGTCTCCATCGTGCTGCCGAAGATCCAGGCGGAGTTCCATGCCAGCCGCGGCGAGGCATCGCTCCCCTACGCGCTGGCGATGATCGGTTTCGGGCTCGGCGGGGTGTTGATGGGTCGCCTCTCCGACCGCTTCGGGGTGGCGCTGCCCGCAGTCATCGGTGCAATCTTCCTTTGCCTGGGCTATATCACCGCCGGCTCGGCGACGACCATCTGGCAGTTCAGCCTCGCGCAAGGGTTACTGATCGGGCTGCTCGGCACGTCAGCGACGTTCGCGCCGTTGATCGCGGACACGTCGAAATGGTTCACTCGCCGGCGCGGCATCGCGCTTGCGATCTGCATGAGCGGCAATTATCTTGCCGGCGCGGTCTGGTCGCCGGTGCTGCAGCACTATGTCGCAACCTATGGCTGGCGCCAGACCTACACCGGCATGGGCATCTTCAGCGTGGTAGTCATGCTGCCCCTCATCACCGTCCTGCGCCGCCCCGCGCCCACGCTGTTCGCCGATGCCGCCGCCCCGCGGGCGACAAGCGCCGCCGCCACGCCGGCGCCAAGCCATTTCAGCCGCCCGCTCGGTATGTCGCCCGGCGCGCTGCAATCGCTGCTGGGCATCGCCGGTGTCGCCTGCTGCGTGGCGATGTCGATGCCCCAGGTGCACATCGTCGCCTATTGCGGCGACCTCGGATTCGGCGCGGCTCGCGGCGCTGAGATGCTCTCGCTCATGCTCGGCATGGGCATCGCGAGCCGGCTCATCTCGGGCTGGATCTCCGATCGCATCGGGGGTCTCAAGACGCTGCTGCTGGGCTCGGTGCTGCAGGGGATCGCGCTGCTCGGCTTTCTCGTCGCCGACGGGCTGGCCTCGCTTTACATCATCGCCGGGATGTTCGGCTTGTTCCAGGGCGGCATCGTGCCGAGCTATGCGCTCATCGTCCGCGAGCACTTCGACCCCAAGGAGGCCGGCACCCGGGTCGGCACGGTGCTCATGTGCTCGCTCTACGGCATGGCGCTCGGCGGCTGGATGTCCGGAGCAATCTTCGACATGACCGGCTCGTATCGCGCCGCGTTCCTCAACGGCACCGCGTGGAATCTGCTGAACGTGGCGATCGTGCTGTTCCTGCTCTCTCGCACGCGCGGAACGAAGCGGCCGAAACGGCTGGTGCCAGTCGCCGCGCACTCGTAGCTTGCCGGGCAGACGCGAAGACCACGCTCGCCGCGTACAGCTTCGCCTCCCTGGATTCCCGCCTGCGCGGGAATGACGTGCTTATTTCGCCTTCGCAGGCGGCGGCTTGCGGCCCGGCTCCTTCACCGGCGGACGCTTCTTGGGCGGCTCCTTCACCGGTGCCTGCTTCCTGCCCTTTGCCTTCGTGCCCATGGGGGTCTCCTTCATCGAACGATGCCGGCCGCCGCCGAACCCGCAAGGATGGTCGACTACGCTCGCGCCTGGAGCGAGTCCTAGTTCGATTGCGCGCCCAGGATCACGCCGCCCTGGCGCAAAACCTTCTCCCAGCGCTTGGTCTCCTCCTGGAGGAAGGTCGAGAATTCCTTGGGCGAGGTGCCGACGGGCTCGGCGCCGACCGCCAGTAGCTTCTGCGCGAGCTCCGGCTTGTGCAACACTTTCGCCAGGCCGGCATGGATCTTCGCGACCACATGCGCGGGCGTCCCGGCCGGCGCCTGCAGACCGTACCAGCCAAGCAGCTCGAACCCGGGCAGGGTTTCGGCCACCGGCGGCACATCGGGCACGAGCTTGGTCGGTTTCGTGTAAGTCACGGCCAGCATCTTGACGCGGCCGTTCTGCGTGAACGCGGGCAGCGACGGCGCTGCCGGGCAGTACACCTGGATGCGGCTGGCGACGATGTCGTTCAGGATCGTTACGCTGCCCTTGTACGGGACATGGGCGACGTCGATGCCGGCGAGCTCGTTGATCGTGTGCATGCACAGGTGCGACGACCCCCACATGCCGGAGGAGCCGTAGCTCAGCTTCCCGGGCCGTGCCTTGGCGTAGGCGATCCATTCCGGGAGTGTCTTCACCGGGACCTGGGAGCCGACCACGATCACGAACGGCGTCGATGCCACCAGACTCACGGGAGCGAAGTCGCGCACCAGCATGTGCTTCTGCGCCTTCAGCGTGGCGATGAGCTGCGTCATGGTCGGAAGCCACAGCGTATAACCGTCCGCAGCTGCGCGCGCCACCACGTCGGCTGCGATCAGACCGGTCGCGCCCGGGCGGTTGTCGACGACGACCTGCTGGCCCCAGAGCTCGCTCAGCCCATGGCCGATCAGGCGCCCGACCGTATCGGGCGCCGAGCCGGACATGTTGGCGATCACCAGACGGATCGGCCGAACGGGGTACGCGTCCGATTGCGCGGACCATACCGGGCCGCACAGGGTGAGCAGCGTTCCCGCGACGAGCAATGCGGTGCGTCTATGCATGATGCCTTCTCCTACTTGTTTCGCTTGCAGTCGTTCAGGCCGCGGCGTGGGCGTGCGGGCTGGATTTTTCTATCGCCGCATTCACGCGCGGCATGACTTCGTTGGCCATGAGCTCCATCGAGCGCGTGGTGAGCTGCGGATCGACCCAGTCCATGCCGGCGTAGACCAGCTCGCCGAAATCCCCGACTTCCTCGCGCAACGCCAGGATCTGGTCCACGACCTGGTCGACAGTGCCGTAGATCACCAGGTTGTCGAGCACGTAGTCTTCCGTGAGCTCCGAGTCGGGCTGCTCCCGGTGAGACTTGAACACGGCATGACGCCCGCCCAGCAGCATCTTGGTGTACATCATCTTCCAGTAGAAGCGATACGGGCTTCTTGGATCCTCGATCGCGTAGCGGCGCGCGGTCGTTTCGTCGTCTGCGACGAAGATCGTGCGCGCGATGCGCCAATCGGCGGGATCGGCGACCTGCCCCGCCTTGCGCTTGCCCTCGCTGTAGTTCTGCCAATGGCTGGGCAGCCACTTCGAGAGCAGAAAGTTGGCCGACAGCGGATGGAAGTCCTTCTCGCCCATCGCGATCACGCCCTTGGAAAACGGCGCGACCACCGTGCCGACGATCTCGGGTCGCGGCTTCTGATACGGCTTGTAAAGGAATCCGCGGCCGATCTCCAGGTTGCTCTGCGTGGCCGTGGTCACCTTGTAGCGATTGCCCGGGATGTCGATGTTGTACGGATACTCGCCTTTCCACAGCTCGAGGACGACCTCGATGCAATCCTCGAACATCTTCTGCCGATTCTCGTTCAGCGTGCCGAGCGCCTCGGCGTCGCACCGCAGCGCGCCCGCGCTGATGCCGAAGACGAAGCGGCCTTTGGCGAGATGGTCGAACATCGCGGCGTGCGAGGCGATCATGACCGGGTGCCATTGCGACAGGTTGCTGGTGCCGGTGGCGAGCTTGATGTTCTTGGTGTCGCTGATGAGCGTTGCCAGGAACAGCATGCTGCTCACGATGTTCTCGGTCTTCTCGGTCAGGTGCTCGCCGACGAAGGCGTCGTGGAAACCCAGCTTGTCGGCCAGGATGATCGATTGCCGGTCCTCCTGCAGGGTCTCGGTCGGACTGCGCCCCTGCGGGTGCATGGGCATGGTGAAGTAGCCGAGTTTCATCGAGCCTCTCCTGTAATAGGGACGCACACAATTTCCAGCTCCTTCCCAGGAAATTGCGTGCGTCGCTGAATTATTGCAGGCTCATCGGCCGTTAACTGCGAAGCCAGGGAAAATCAGTATGTCCATTTTGTTCAAGCTGCTCTTGGGTAGCCCCCGCGCCGAGACTGCGCCTCGTCATTTGCGCGAGACATACGGGTTGCCCCGGATATAGAAGCGCAGCAGCCGGCGCGCCCACAAGCCGGCATAGTCCACACCGATGCGAGGGCGCCTTGCGATGGAGAAACGCGGTGCCGGCCCGTCGGCTGCGACGAAGAAGTCCTCGCTCAGCAGGTCGTGGCCGTTCAGGCGCTTGTCGATCTCCAGCGCCCGGCACAGCAGGCCCGGCCCCTGAGTACGTGCGCAGACATTGCGAACGGGTTCCAGCGCGCGCAACAGCACGGCCGACGCAGTGCCTTCGGCCTGCGTCACCACGTTCATGCAGTGATAGACGCCATAGATCAGATACACGTAGGCGTGACCGGGCGGACCGAACATCACCCGGGTTCGCGGCGTGAGCCCGCGCGCCGAGTGCGCCGCGAGGTCGTGCGGTCCCAGGTAGGCTTCGACCTCGACGATGCGCCCGATC
>JBOIEI010000528.1:0-5088 GCA_050741055.1 Burkholderiales bacterium
CATCTCTCCGGCACGTCGGCGTACGACCTCGTGCGCACCGGCGGCGGCAACGATGTCGTGGCAAGCGCCGGGGGTAACGACATCGTCGACGCGGCGGACGGGGCTGACACCATCGCAGCAGGCGCCGGCGACGACTGGGTGTCTGCCGGCCCGGGCAACGATGCCATCCACGGCGGACCGGGGCGGGACCGCTACCACTTCGCGCGCGGCAGCGGCAGCGATCTGATCGAAGAGGACGGTATCGCGGGCGAAGCGGATACGCTCGAATTCGCGGGCGATGTTTCGCCCGACGAGGTGAGCGTGCGCCGGGCAGGCGGCGATATGGTGCTCGAGATCGCGGCCGATGGCGGGCGCATCACCGTGCGCGACTGGTTCACGGCCGATGCGATGCGGATCGAGAACGTGCGGTTCACCGACGGCACCGCCTGGGATGCTTCGGCACTCGCGGCTCTGGCGGGAGAATCGCTGCCGGCTTCTGAACCGCCGGTCGAACCACCGGTAGATTCGCCCTCGGAGCCGTCCGCGGAACCGCCCACGGCTTCGGATCCCCCCCTGGTGTCCGAGCCGCCCGTCGCCTCGGAACCGCCTGTGATCTCCGAGCCGCCCGTGATTCCGGAACCGCCGGTAGTTTCCCAATCGCCCGTGGTGTCGGAACCCGTGGTTTCAGGACCGGCGGCCGAACCGGTAACGACTCCGGTCACTTCACCATCCGGCGCCGAATCGCCTGAGACTGTGAGTCCATCTGCGCCTCCCGTCATTGCGTTGCCGCCGCCCTTCGATGCTACGACATTCGCACCAACCGCAGCGCCGACGCTCACGTTCTCCGCGACAGAGTCGATGACCGTGCTCGAACCGGCGAGCACGACCGCAGTGTCCGCCAGGCCCAAGTCTGCAGCAACTGCGCCGGGGGAGTTTTCCGAGCCGGCGCTCGGTTCTCCCAGCGCAGCCGAGACGACGTCGTCGCCTTCAGCTCTCGGAATCACAGAAGCGACGATCGAAAGCCTGGCGGCCGCGGGCTTCGTCAGTCCCGGTCGCCCCTCGGCCGTTCCAGCCGCGACCGGCGCTGAAACGATCGAGGCGGAGACCCCGCCGTCCGAGGAGATGCCGGCGGAGTCCCTCCCTGAAGCCGATGGCTCGGCAGCCATGGCCGCTTATTGGCGATGGATGCACGCGCGCCTCGACGCGCATCTCGAAGAGACGCAGGTCGACGATCTCGGCGCCCCGGCGATGCATTCATATCGCCCGGTCGCGTTTTCCTGGGGCGGTGCGCTCGATGCGCTCGAGCCGTCGCGCTCGGTCGGCATTCGCGAGCGAGCGGCGTTCGATGCGCGCGCCTTCGATGGCCTGCGCGATGGATTCGTGAACTTGGGGTAGCGGTCGCGTAGCCAGGACGTTCGAGCGTAGTCCGCCATTTCCGCGCGACCTCTGGCGCTGCATGGAAGCGCGTCGTTGTCTGGTTGAAGCGATGGATGAGCGCCAGTGTTTGCGTCGTGCCTTGCTCCACGTTGCCGCGCATGAGCTCAATCGGTGAAACGACGCGAGCGAGCGTAGAGTTTGACTACAATACCGATTTTTCCCCGTTTCCCCATCATGGTTCGCACCCGCTTCGCTCCCAGTCCCACCGGCTATCTGCACATCGGCGGCGCACGCACCGCGCTATTCTGCTGGGCGTACGCGCGCCGACAGGGCGGCACGTTCATCCTGCGCATCGAGGACACCGACCTCGAACGCTCGACCGAGCTCTCCCGCCAGGCGATCCTGGAAAGCATGCGATGGCTCGGCATCGATTGGGACGAAGGTCCGCACTACCAGATGCAGCGGCTCGATCGCTATCGCGAGGTGGCGGAACGACTGCTGCACGAGGGCCAAGCGTACTACTGCTATAGCAGCAAGGAAGAGCTCGATGCGATGCGCGATGCGCAGCGCGCGCGCGGCGAGAAGCCGCGCTACGACCGGCGCTGGCGAGATTCGACCGAAACCCCGCCCGCGGGCGTCAAGCCGGTGGTTCGCTTCAAGACGCCGCGCGCAGGCGAAGTGGCATTCGACGACCTGGTGAAGGGACGTATCGTGGTCGACAATGCGGAGCTCGACGACCTCGTGATCCTGCGTGCGGACGGCGTGCCCACTTACAATTTCGGCGTCGTCGTCGACGACATCGACATGAACGTCACCCACGTCATCCGCGGTGACGATCACGTGAACAACACGCCGCGCCAGATCAACATCTTTCGCGCGCTCGGCGCGGAGCTGCCCGCGTTCGCACACGTACCCATGATTCTCGGCGCGGACGGCGAGCGCCTGTCCAAGCGCCACGGCGCG
This sequence comes from Burkholderiales bacterium, assembly GCA_050741055.1. Taxonomy (GTDB): domain Bacteria; phylum Pseudomonadota; class Gammaproteobacteria; order Burkholderiales; family WYBJ01; genus WYBJ01. Next base: position 2,320 of record JBOIEI010000528.1, read on the forward strand.
GTGAGCGTTACCCAATACCGTGACGACGGCTACCTTCCCGAGGCGATGCTCAACTATCTCGCTCGCCTGGGCTGGTCGCATGGGGACGAGGAAGTGTTTTCGATGCAGCAGATGATCGAGTGGTTCGACCTCGCGCACATCAGCAAGTCGCCCGCGCGCTTCAATCCGGAGAAGCTCGCCTGGCTCAACCAGCAATATCTGAAAGTGGCCGACGATGCTCGCCTAGCCGAGCTGGCGCGCCCCTTCCTGCAGCGCATCGGCTGCGATCCGGCGCGAGGTCCGGATCTCGTTCGAGTCGTTGCCCTCATCAAGGAGCGCGTGAGCACGCTGGAAGAGCTGGCCGATGCGGCCGCGTATTTCTACAAGCCGCTGGCCGCCGCCGAGAGCTTGCGCGCCCAATACTATACGGCGGACGTGCGCGAGCCTCTGACGATCCTGCGCGCGCGCCTGCAAGCGGCGCCATGGACCCGTCAGGACATCAACGCGCAACTCAAGGCGGTGGTGGCCGAGCACAAGCTCAAGCTGCCGCGGCTTGCCATGCCCCTTCGAGTGATGGTCAGCGGCGGGCCGCAGAGTCCGTCCATCGACGCCGTTCTCGAACTGCTGGGCCGCGACGAGGCGCTGCACCGAATCGATGCACAGCTCGCGCTGTTTCCGGAATGACCACGGCGAATTTTCTCTGGTGCCGGTGCGCCGATGCGGTAAGGTCCTGGCGGCAGCGCGCCGATGCGGTAAGGTCAGGTTCCAGATTTGCAACGGGCGTTCGTAATATCGACTGGATGCGCTTACGGAGCATGCGATGAGTCTTGACCGCCTTTCCGTCGCCGAGCCCGCCGCGGCCGAGCCGTTTCTCACACTGGTCTATCGCTACCTTTGGCCGTTCGTGTACTTCCGGGACGTAACACGGGGCAAGCGCCTGGAGCGCCAGTTGAACTATCGATACAACCGGCAAATGCGCGTGTACCTGCCTGGTTTCGCGGCCAAGTGGGCGTTCCTGACGGCGCTGTTCTTCGGCATCGGGTTCGGGCTCGCCAGCCAAGCCGCGCCGGAATTGTTGACCGCCTGCCTGTTCGCGACCGGCGTGTCGGCGCTCACCGTGTCCATCGTCGTGATGACGACGTGGTGCTGGCTCACGCGCTTTCCCGAGCTTTACTGAGTATCTTCCCGAGCGCTGCTGAGTATCCCTCGTCAGACTCGGTGGCCATCAAGCTCCCCTCTCCCCCCGAGAGAGGGGCCGGAGGTGAGGGAAGGCCTTGCCTCAAGACCCGAGCCGGAGCTTCAGCCAATCGGTGATGACCGTCGTAATGACGGAAGCATCCACGCCCGGCGTACGCCCCATGTGACCTCCCTTGGGAAAGATGCGCGCCTCCTTCGGCGTGCCGTGCTCCATCAGCAGGTAGATGTCCTGCACCGGCGCCTGATCATCGAGCTTGCCGTTGATGCCGAGGATCGTGCACGAGGGCTGGTCGATGAGCCCGAGCGCCACGAGCGAGAGCTTCGGCGCGGCTTCCAGTAACTCTTCCAGGGTCTTCACGCCCATGGCGGTGCTGCGCGCTTCCAGCAGGCTCGCCGGGCCAAAGAGGTAGGTGGACGCCGTCTTGGTGAGTGCGGGAATGAGCCATTCGCGTTGCAGTCCATAGTGCACGCTGCCGCCCTGGAACACCGCGCCCTTGAGCCGCTTGGCTTCGACATAGGCCATGCGCGCGGCCCAGTAGCCGCCGAAGCTTCCGCCCCACACGCCGATGCGGTTGCCGTCGATGTCCGCACGGCCGACCAGGTGGTCGATCCAGGCCACGAACGTAGCCTCGGCGCGCGGATCGATGTAGCGCACTGGATTCTCGCCGGTACCCGGCATGTCGATCGACATGGTGGCCACGCCTCGGGCGTTGAGCGCCCGGGTTGCGGCCTGGCGGTCTTCCTTCCAGCCGTCGACCCCGCCCCATTGCAACACGATGGGCGGTCGTTGGACGCCCTTGGGAACCTGCAGGTAGCCGGTGAGCTTCTTGTCCTCGAAGGCGATCTGCACCACCTCGAGCGGAGGATCGAAGTACTTGGCCGCCTTGTGAAACACGCGCAGCGAATCGCGGTACGCGCGTTGCTTGCCTGGGCTGGTTGCAACCGGATAGCGGCCGATGCGAAAGTAATCGAAGGCGAGGTAGTACGCTTCCTCGATCGCCTTGGCGTCGCCCTTGGCGGCCGCCAATTCATCGCCGCGCGCCTCGTAGCGCTGGCCGAGCCGGCTCCACAGCTCGGCCCAGTGATCGTGGTCGAGGCTCGTGAGTGCGTCGGTCACTTGCTGAGCGTCTTCGGCCCTGATGGCCTCGAACGGGCTGATGCGCGCGTTGGCCCTGCGCATGACCTCCTTCTTGATGTCGGCTAGCGAAGGCCCGGCCGCTCCGCCGCTCTCGACTTCGGCCATGTTCGTCTCCGATGCCTACGAGGCGAGCGAGAACTTCTGGAACGTATGACAATCCGCTGGCGCGCGCCCGCGGCTCACGGCGAAAGTCCACGTCACTTCGCTCACGTAAACGTCGCGCTTCGAATCAATCGCCAGCCCGTGCGGGGCGGCGAAGCTGCCGGGTGCCGTTGCCTCCGGCGTTCCCCAGCGCGCGAGCACCTTGCCCTCGGGATCGAAGACGCTCAGTCGCGCGTGCAGCGCCTTCTTGATCGGCCCCCGCGTTTGCGACGTGTCGCCCTCGTGCCCCCACAGCTCCGTGACATAGGCGCGGCCTTGCGCGTCGAACACGAGGTGGGTCGGGCGCTGGGTGT
>JBOIEI010000529.1:0-5221 GCA_050741055.1 Burkholderiales bacterium
ATCTAAAGTCGCTCGCAAGACTTGCGCCGTCCCCTCGGATTCTCGTGCCATGTTTCGATCCGCCAAGCGCGCTGCCGTGCGCGGTTTCACTCTGCTCGAGCTGCTGGTGGTCATGGTGATCATCGGCCTCCTCGCAGGGTTCGTGGCGCCGAGGTATTTCGAGCAGATCGGCAAGTCGGAGGTGAAAGTCGCGCGCGCCCAGGTCGATGCCCTGGAAAAGGCTCTGGACCAGTATCGGCTGGATACCGGCCGCTATCCTTCCACGGAGCAGGGTCTGAGCGCGCTGGTCGAGCGCCCCGGAGACGAATCGAAGTGGGCGGGGCCGTACCTGCGAAAGCGCGCGCCCCTCGATCCCTGGGGCAAGCCTTATGTCTACCGCTTCCCCGGCGAGCGGGGGGAGTTCGACCTCGTCTCGCTCGGGCGCGACGGGCAACCCGGCGGGTCGGGCGCGGACGAGGATATCGTCAACTGGTGAGCAGCCACTCGTGCACTTCGAGGTGAGAATGCTTGCGCCCGAGGGCGTCGTGGCGCTCCAGCTGGAAGCGATCGACCGCGATGCGGCCGCACGGCAGGCGAACGCACGCGGGCTGCCGGTGCTGTCGGTCATGCCGCGCCGATCGCGTGCCCTTCGCGCCGAGCGATTCTCGCTCGTTCTGTTCACGCAGGAGCTGCTCGCGCTGCTGCGCGCCGGCCTGGGCCTGATCGAGTCGATCCGCGCGCTGGCCGAGCGGCGCGCGGGCATCGGAAGCGTCACCTTGCGCGGCGTTCTGGAGCAATTGAGCGACGGCAAGCCGCTGTCCATGGCGCTGTCGCGGTTTCCGCAGGCGTTTCCGCTCGTCTACGTCGAATCGGTCCGCGCATCCGAGAGAACCGGCGCGCTGGCCGAGGCGTTATCGCGGTTCGTGCAGTACCAGGGACAGGTCGAGCAGATCCGGCAGAAGCTCGTCTCGGCGCTGATCTACCCCGCGTTGCTGCTGATTGTCGGAGCGGCGGTGTCGCTCTTTCTGATCGGCTACGTCGTGCCGCGCTTTGGCGGTGTATACCTGGAGCTCGACAAGGAGCTGCCGTGGGCATCGCGCCTGTTGTTCGAGCTCGGCGGCTTCATCGATCGGCATGTGCTGGAGGGCGCGCTGCTCTGCGCGGCGCTGGTTGCCGGAACCACATGGGCCCTTCGCGCCGGTGAGTTGCAGACCCGCCTGGCGCGCCTGTTGCCCCGCGTTCCATTCGTGGGCGAGCGGCTCGTGATCTACCGCTTGACGCGCCTGTACCGGACCGTCGCCATGCTCCTGCACGGCGGTGTTCCGCTGGTGTCTGCGCTGCGCATGGCCTCCGGCCTGCTGGATTCGGCGTCTCGCCAGCAATTGGAGCAAGCCACGACCGAGGTCCGTGACGGCGGCTCGCTGTCGGCCGCACTGGAACGGCACGCGCTCACCACGCCGATCGCCGGTCGCATGCTCCGGGTCGGCGAGCGCAGCGGCGACCTGGCGGGGCTCATGGAACAGGCGGCGGCCTTTCACGAAGAAGAGCTCGGGCGCTGGGTCGAGCGCGCCACCCGCATGCTCGAGCCCTGTCTGATGCTCTTCATCGGCACGCTGATCGGCGCGATCGTCGTGCTGATGTACATGCCCATCTTCGACCTCGCGGGAACGCTGCAATGAACGATCGCCTGGATTCCCGCGCAGCGGACGAGACGGCACTGACCCGCGACGTACTCGAGCGCGCGCGACTGGTGGCGACAGAGCGCGGTGGCCGGGTGATGGAGGCACTGGAGGAGTGCGCGGAGCTTCCGCCCGACCGGTTCGTCGCCGTACTGGCGCGCCAATTCGGAACGCGCGTACTGACCATGCAGGGGATGCAGGCCATGACGCCGCGGTTCGACCTGATCCCGTTCCCCGAATCGCTGCGGCGCGAATGCGTGCTGCTCGACGGACAGGGCGAGGGTCTCACCCTTGCGACCGGCGATCCGTTCGATCTCGCGCTGCGCGCCTGGGCCGAGGAGCGGGTGCCTGCAGCGTTCGCCATCGCCATCGCGCACCGCGACGATCTCGGCGCGTTCCTGCACCGCTACGAGGACGGCATGCGGGCGATGGATTCGCTCGCCGGGCTGACCGAAACGGCCGGGCCGGAGAAGTCGGTCGAGGATCTTTCGATCCGCAGCATCAGCGACGACGCGAGCCCGGTGGTGAAACTGGTCAACTCGACGCTCTACGACGCGCTCAAGCTGGGCGCGAGCGATGTCCACCTGGAAACGAGCGCCGAGGCGCTCAATATCAAGTACCGGCTCGACGGAGTGTTGTCGATTGCCGGCCGCTCGTCCGGCGGCGCGTTCGCCGAGCAGGTCATCTCGCGCGTCAAGGTGATGGCCGAGCTCGATATCGCCGAGCGGCGCGTGCCGCAGGACGGGCGCTTCAAGATCGCGGCGCGCGGACGCGAGATCGACGTGCGCGTCTCGATCATGCCGAGCATTCACGGCGAGGACGCGGTGCTGCGCATCCTCGACAAGCAGGCGCTGGCCGACCAGGTGCTCGGCTTGCGGCTGGAGGCGCTCGGATTCGCCCCGGCGGTGCTTACTGCCATCCGCGAGCTTGCCGTCCAGCCCTACGGCATGCTGCTCGTGACCGGACCGACGGGCAGCGGCAAGACGACCACGCTCTATGCGGCCCTGAGCGAGATCAACCGCGGCATCGACAAGATCGTCACGATCGAGGACCCGGTCGAATATCAGCTTCCCGGGGTATTGCAGATCCCGGTGAACGAGAAGAAGGGGCTCACGTTCGCGCGCGGCTTGCGCTCGATCCTGCGCCACGACCCCGACAAGATCATGGTCGGCGAGATCCGCGATCCCGAAACCGCGCAGATCGCGGTCCAGGCGGCGCTGACCGGACACCTGGTGTTCACCACCGTGCACGCGAACAACGTGTTCGACGTGATCGGCCGCTTCACCCACATGGCGGTCGAGCCGCAGAGCTTCATGTCGGCGCTGAACGGCATCGTCGCGCAACGCCTGATGCGCGTGAACTGTCCGCATTGCTCGATACCGGTCGAGTCGAGCTGCGCCGAGCTGCAACGCTACGGTCTGGAGCCCGCACGGCAGGCGAGCCTCGCTCTGCGGGCAGGCAGGGGCTGCGGCCAGTGCCGCGGCAGCGGATATCGGGGCCGGCGCGCCATCGCCGAAGTGCTGCTCGTCGACGACGAGCTGCGCGAGCTGATCGCGGCGCGCGAGCCGCCGCGCCGGATCAAGTCCGTGGCACAGGCGCGGGGCTTTCGCTCGCTGCGCGCAGCCGCGCTCGATCTGGTCGTCAACGGCGAGAGCACCTTCGAGGAGCTGAATCGTGTCACCCTGGCCGCGTGACCGGATCCTGGCATGGCTCTGTCCGCGCGCCGTCGTCATCGCGCGGCAGGGCTTCGGCCTGGGCAATGCCCGGATCGTGGCGCACAGGGAACGGGCGCTGCCGCACGTGCGGCCCGCCCGCGACGAATTGGCGTGCGTGGCGGCGCTGGAGGCCGAGCTCGAGGAAAGCGGCTGGAGCGGTGCCGCGCTTTCGATGTGCATCTCGGATCATTTCGTGCGCTACGCTGTGCTCGCATGGCGGCCGGGCCTGCGCGCGCGCGCCGATTGGGAGGCCTACGCGGCCCACGAGCTCGAAGCGCGCTACCAATGGACGCGTCACAACGAGATTCGCATCGCACACGCGCCCGCCGGCGCCGCCCGGCTGGCCGCGGCGGTCGACGAGGAGCTGCTGCAACTGTTGCTCGATATGGCGGAAAGAAGGCGCCTGCGCATGGCCGCCCTGGAGCCGAATGCATGCCGCGTCGCGAACCGCTATCGGCGCAAGCTCGGACGTCGCGGGCACCTGCTCGTCGCCGAGCCCGGGCGGGTGACCTGGCTCAGTGTGGCGGACGATCGCTGGACCGGCGCCGTCAGTGTGCGCAACGACGATTGCAATGGCCTTGGCGCGTTGGTCATGCACGCGCGCCTGCATGGCGGCTACGATCCCGAGGTTGACACGGTGTGGGCTTGGGGAACGCTGGATGACGCTGCGATCGCGCATGCTCGGCTTGCGGGCGTCTCGCGCCTGGAGCCTCCGAGCGCCACGCCGCCATCGTGCAGCGCGCTGGGACTCATCTGATGCCGGGCGCATTGCAGATCGACTTCGCGGGTGCGCCGCGCGGCGCAAACCGGGGCGGCGCGATCCTTCTCCTTGCTGGCCTCGCTGTCGCCGCGGGTATCGTCGGCGGCTATCTGCACCTGCGCCAGGAAACCGATGTCGTTCAGGCGCGCATCGAAGCCCTGTCCCGGAACATACGCGCAAACGGCGCTGAAATCTTGGAGCGCGATCCCCGCAAGCTGCGCGCGCTGCGGGCGCGCATCGAAGCGTCGAACCGCATTCTGAGCGCGCTCGACCAGCCGTGGATCCGTCTGTTCGACGAGCTCGAGTCCGCAACCGTCGACGGCGTCACCTTGCTCGCGATGGAGCCGGACGGCTCGAAGGCGCTCGTGCGCCTGGTCGGCGAAGCGCGCGATCGGGCCACGCTGTCGCGCTATCTCGAGCGCCTGGGGAGGCTCGCCTCCTTGCGCGAGGTCCGGCTGAACCAACACGAAATACGCGACGCCCGGGGCGGCAGCAGCTTGCGCTTCGTCGTCTCCGCGCGCTGGGTCCGCCCGGCATGAACGGGCTGGTAGAGGCCCTCAGCCGGGTCGTCGACGGCATCGGCAAGCCCGGCATCATCGGCCTCGGTTTGCTCGTGTTCGCGTCGAGCCTGGCCGCCGCCATGGTGCTCCCCGCATACGAGGCGCTGCAGGCGGCACGCGCGCAGTACGAGCGCATCGCGCAGCGAATGGACGCGACGTCGAGCCGTCGCGACGGGCGCAAGGCCGACATCCAAACGGAGCTCGCGACATTCATGCGCCATTTCCCGCCGGCCGACGAGGCGCGGCAGGATATCCTGCGGTTGCAGGGCTTCGCCGCCAATCACGGCATCCAGCTGCGCAGCGGCGAATACCGCCTGGCGCCGGAGCGCGGCATCGAGTTGGTCCGCCACCAGATCGCCTTTCCGGTCACCGGCCCGTATCAAAGCATCCGCGCGTTCATTGCCGAAGCGCTCGCAGAGCTGCCTTCGGCCGCGCTCGAGTCGGTGTCGTTCAAGCGCGATTCGGTCGTCGCGCGCGAGATCGAAGCCCGTCTTCAGTTCGCGCTCTACACCGCGGGCACATGAAGAT
>JBOIEI010000530.1:0-15014 GCA_050741055.1 Burkholderiales bacterium
CGTGCAGCCAGCGCTTGATCGCCGCGAGCGAGTATTCGTTGCGCTTCGCCTCCGGCACATCGGGCCATGTGCCCAGCCGCCGATCTCCCCAGGCTGAATGGGCGAGGTACGCAACCTTGCCAGGCGCATAGCCAAACCGCAGCACGTAGTAGAGGCAAAAGTCCTGCAGCTCGTAGGGGCCGACCATCGCCTCTGACAGCTGGCCCGGCTGATCTTGCGCATCGCCCGGGATCAGCTCCGGGCTGATCTCGGTATCGACGATGTCGCGCAGCACGCTGGAGGCATCCGCCCCGAGCTGACCGGTCGCCGCGACCCAGCGCACCAGGTACTGGATCAGCGTCTTCGGAATGCTCGCATTGACGTGGTAGTGCGCCATGTGATCGCCGACGCCGTAGGTCGACCAGCCCAGCGCGAGCTCGCTCAGGTCGCTCGTTCCCACCACCGGCGCCCCATGCTGGTTCGCGAGCCGGAACAGGTGGCTCGTCCGCTCCCCGGCCTGCACGTTCTCGAAGGTCACGTCGAATACCGGCTCGCCGCGGACGTACGGGTGCTCGATGTCCTTCAGCATCTGCAGGCATGACGGCCGAATGTCGATTTCCCGCGCGGTGGCGCCGACCGCTTTCATCAATCGGTGTGCCTGGCCCAACGTGCGCTTTCCGGTGGCAAACCCCGGCATGGTATAGGCCATGATGTCGGCGCGCGGCAGCTTCAGCACGTCCATCGCGCGCGCACACACCAGCAGCGCATGCGTCGAGTCGAGGCCGCCCGATACGCCGATCACCAGCTTGCGCGCCTGCATTGCCTGCATGCGTTTTACCAGGCCCTGTACCTGAATCTGGTAGATTTCCGCGCAGCGCACATCGCGTGTTGCCGGATCGCTCGGTACGTACGGGAAGCGGTCGTAGCTGCGCGCCAGTGATACCGACCGCTGGGCCGGGCGATTCAGTTTGAATTCGACCGTGCGAAACCGATCGACGCTTTCCCGGTGGCGCAGCGCCGCCTGTGCGAACGTATTCTGGCGCATGCGATCGGTCACCAGGCGGTCGAGATCGATATCGGCGCAGGTGAGGTGCGACTGGTAGCGGAAACGATCGGATTCGGCCAGCAGCGTGCCGTTTTCGTAGATGAAGCCGTGGCCGTCCCAGGCCAGATCGGTGGTGGATTCGCCGTAGCCGGAGGCGCAGTACAGATAAGCCGCGATCGAGCGTGCCGATTGACTCGCGCCCAGGAGCCGCCGGTACGAATCCTTGCCGATCACGATATTCGATGCCGACAGGTTGACCAGCACCGTCGCCCCGGCCAGGGCGCCGTACGACGACGGTGGAATGGGAGACCACAGGTCCTCGCAAATCTCGACGTGCACCGTCAGCTGGTCGAGGTCGCCAGCACGGAACAGGAGCTCGGCTCCAAACGGGATATCGTGTTGCCCGCACAGGCTGATCGACGCGCGCCGGCAAGCATCGCCGGGCGTGAACTGGCGCAGCTCGTAGAACTCGCGATAGTTCGGGATATAGGTTTTCGGCACTACGCCGAGGATGCGCCCGCGGCACACCGCGATGGCGCAGTTGTAGAGTGCGCCGTCGATCTGCAAGGGGGCGCCGAAGACGGCGAGCAGGGGATGGGCCCGGCTCGCCTCCAGCAGCGCTTGCAGTGCGCGTTGCGCGCCGTGCAGCAGTGCCTGCTGGTGAAACAGATCGTCGCAGGTATACGCGGTGATTCCCAGCTCGGGAAATGCGATCAGGCAGGCGCCTTGGCTGGCCGCCTGCTCCAGGAGTTGCGCGCTTTGTGCGGCGTTGAATTCGACATTGGCGACGCGGACTTCAGGAACGGCGACGGCGGCGCGGATGAATCCGTGTCGGTATAGATCGAGGAAGGCCTCAGTTTCGCCCATTGTCCGAGCCGTGTACGCGAATCCGATGCAACGCACCCGTCATGCCTGTTCAAATGGCGCATGACGCTAGCTTGCGTTCTTGCCCTCCCGCGCGAACGCATTGCCCATTGCGAATTCGCAGCGGGTGCGCGCGAACGCATCGATTCTACCAGTAGCCGGGACTGTGACTGCCATGCGCCGCGCACGCAGTGTCGACTCGCATCGCAGAGTGTTGTAACCGTGCCCCGCACCGCCGGCCACCCTGCGAAACGAGGCGGACGGGATCGTGCGTCTCGCCTCGATGCTATTGTGACCCTGTCATTGTGACTCGGCTGCCCGTCGCGACCGGGACCAGGCGAGCAGCCGCTCGAAATCCCCGGCGAAATGTTTCCTCAGCAGGACGTCGTAGCCGATCGAGCACGCCATCGCCTCGCCACCGTCGAGCCGGCGGGAAATGCCCTCCCGCGAGCAGCGCGTGTAGAACAGCTTCATTTCCCGCTCGGAAAGTTGCTCGAACCGGGCACGAACGGGGTCTCGAGCAGCGACCAAGGCTTCGCTGCCTTCCAGCCCCGTGCGCTCCACGAGAGCGCGATCCTGTTGCACCCGGGGCGCATCCGCTGAGCTGCCCGAAGCCGCGATGGCCGCGCAATACCAAACGAGCCAGATGGCCGCGGCAATGGCGAGAATGAACGAAGCCTTGCTGCAAACGCCCCATTGCTTGCAACTGGTTGGCATGGCGGTGTCCTCGCTCCACGTCGATGCGCCCACGCTCTCGACTGCACGAATGCGGCCCGGGCACCCCGGCGCTCGCGCCGGGCTCGTCGTACGAAGCACATTGTCGGCGGCGAGCCTGCGGCTTGCCATCCGACAAAAGGATCAACCGTTGGCTACCAAAGTCTAGGCATCGGATCGAGGCCGGCACATGCAGCTGTCGTGCAGCTGCTTTACGGATGTTCGTGGCGCGAACGCCCGGGCGCTCAGAGCAGCGACGGCCGTTGGAAGGCTCCGGGATCGGCAGAAATCGCGAGATCGCCTGGGCATGATCCATCGGTGGCGAGCGTTCCGTCGCGAAAAGACAAGCGGGTTTCGAGCTTGTTACGAGCGTCGAAGACATCCACCTGCGCCCCCCGCTCGGCGGCAACCTTGCAGGCGATTTGCACCAGATAGCTCCGATCATCGCTCTGCAGAAGCGCGCATTCGTGGCCCTCGATCATCAGGTGCCATTGCTGCTCGCGACAAACGATCTGATAGTGGTTCATGGGAGCCTCGCCCTGGGTGAAGACCCAGCCGCACCCGATTGTGGAAGGGCACTGCAATTGCTTACCAAGGGACTCTCGCACGCGCGGGCACGCAGCGCGATACAGGACAAAGGCGCATAGCCCCGGGAATATCCCGGTCATGCCGGGTCTGGATTCGGGGCCCGCGCGAGAGCCGCTAATCGGGCGCCTTGTCTTCGGCGAGCCAGCCGCGCGCGACCGCGTAGCGCACGATATCGGCACGCGTGCGCAAGTGGAGCTTTTCGATCGCCGCCGACTTGTAGGATTCGACGGTCTTGATGCTGAGCGAAAGCGCCGCAGCGATTTCCTTGTTGCTACGCCCCCACGCGATGCCCTGCAGTACTTCTTCTTCGCGGGCGCTCAGGACCTCCTTGGAATGCGATCTCACGGCAGCGACCGGATGGCTGAAGGTTCGCTGCAGCAAAGGCCCCGCCAGGCCGGGCTCGATGTACGTGCCCCCCTGAGCGACGATTCGTATGGCATTGATCAAGGTATCGGCGGCGCTCTTCTTGAGCACATAGCCGCATGCGCCCGCCTGCAGCAATCGGCGCAGATAGGCCTGGTCGGCATGGCGCGTCAGCGCGAGGATTCGCACCGCGGGGCAGTGCTCACCGATCTTCTCGGCCGCTTCCGGCCCACCCATATCGGGCATGGACACGTCCAGGACGGCGACGTCGGGTGCCTTCTCAATGGCAAGGCGCACCGCTTCGCGCCCCGTGCTCGCCTGCGACACCACTTCCATGTCGGGCTGGCCGTTGATCAGCATGCCCAGGCCATCGCGCACGATGGCATGGTCATCGGCCAGAAGAATGCGTAGTTTGGTCATGCCATGGTCCGGGGATCGCAGGTTGTGGCCCCTCTCCCGTATCCATTGCGGCTGCTGCGGCGCATCGCCAGCTCCTGCAACGCCCATTCCCCGCATCATGCGATGCCTAGGCAGGGACGCGAACGTGCACGGTTGTTCCTTCAGATCCGGAGTTGATCTCCACCCCTCCCGCCACCAGGCCGGCCCGCTCCCGCATGCTGACCAAACCCAGCGCTCGAGAATCGACCGGTGCCGAAATATCGAATCCTACGCCGTTGTCCTTCACGATGAGTGATACGCTCTCGGCTTCCCGCTCCAGGAGGAGGTCGACCTCGGTGGCTTGCGCGTGCTTGGCCACGTTGTTGAGGGCTTCCTGGGCGATTCGGTACAGGACGATCTCCATCTCGGCCGGAAGGCGCGCCGTAAGACGCGACTGCAAGCGGACAGGAATGCCGAAGTACTTCGACCAGCTTGCAATGTAGTCCGACAGGGCCTCCGACAGACCGAGATCGTCCAGCCCCGTGGGGCGCAACTCCCACACCAGGAAGTCGACGTCGTTGTCGAGTCGCTTGACGATGTCCTCCAGGATCGCAATCTCCGTGCGGATGGGCGCTGTCGCGGCGGCCGAGGATTTCAGCGCAGCGAGCTGGAGCCCCAGCGCGGTGATCTCCTGCCCGAGCTGGTCGTGCAGCTCGCGCGAGATGCGCCTGCGCTCCTCCTCCTGCGCACGCACCAACTGGCGCAGCAGGCGCAAGCGCACCGTCTCGGCCTGCGCGCGCTCGTCCATTTCTCGCCGCAACGCCGCATTTGCGTCGGCAAGCTCCTCGGTCCGCTTCACGACGCGTGCTTCCAGCTGTTCATGCGCAGCACGCAGGCTTTCCTCGCTTTCACGCAGCGCCTGCTCGGCCCGCCTGCGCTCGGTGATGTCGGTAAACGTGAGCACGACACCCACGATCCTGTCATCGGCGGTGCGATACGGCAGCACCCGGGCGATGTACCAGTGACCGTCGGTGGCCCCGATCTCGCGCTCGCCGACCGACAGCGTGTCCAGCACCCGCTCGATGTCGTGCACCAGCTCGTGATAACTCAGCCGATGGGTGAGGTCCATGAGCGGCCGGCCGGCATCTGCGGGGATCAGGTTGAAGATCGATCGCGCCCGCGGGGTAAAGAGCTTGATGCGCATGGCGCGGTCGACGAAGACGGTGGCGATATCCGTCGAATTCATCAGGTTGCGCGTGTCGTTGTTGGCCGCCGAGAGCTCGTCGATCTTGATCTTCAGCTCCTGGTTGACCGTGATCAGCTCTTCGTTCAGCGACTGCAGCTCTTCCTTGCTGGTCTCGAGCTCCTCACCGGACGAGCGCAGCTCCTCGTTCATCGCCTGCAGCTCTTCGTTGGAAGCCTTCAACTCCTCCTGCTGCAGCTCGTGCTGCTCGATGGTGGTGCGCAGCTGCAGCTTGACCCGCATCAGCTCCTCTTCGAGCTGGCGGGCAATGGGCTCGACCCGCTGCACGGCATCGCCCACCCGGGCGGGCTCGTCGGCTTGCGTTCCGTCGATCGTTTCGAACAGGACCAGGATCATGCCGCGTGACGTGTCGATTTCGCTGAACACGGGCCGCACGATCAGCTTGACGTGCTCTGTTGCGCCATCGATCTGGATGGGGCCCGCGATCGTCTCGGCGCTGGTCCGGTACTGGGCGGCGTGGTAGAGGGCGCTGTGCAGCTCGAGGCGCAGCTCGGAACGGACCACCTTGAGCAGATTCTGCGACGGCTCGCCGCCGACGAACTGCAGGTAGCGGCCAGCGCGTTCGGACAGGTGCAGGATGTCGTAGTCCTGGCCGACGACCACCGAGGGCGCGGCATAGTGCTCGAGCAGGCGCTGATGCAGCTCCTGGTACGACCTGCGCTCGCGCAGGCGCGACTCCGGCGCGCGCGCATCGGCGGACCATTGAATAGCCGGCAATGTCGTCGCGCTGACCGGGGGCAGCGTCACCGGGGTTTCGACGTTGCGGCTCTGGAATATGTGATGTTCCTTGTACAGGGGAACATAGAGATTGCCGGCGTCCTCGGCCGACTCGGAATTGCCCAGGAACAGAAAGCCGTCCGGGTTCAGGGCGAAGTGGAACAGGCGCAGGATGCGGTCCTGCGCGGCCCGGTTGAGATAGATGAGCAGGTTGCGACAGGTTACGAGGTCGAGGTGGGAGAACGGCGGGTCCACGAGCACGTTGTGGGGAGCGAACAGAACCATCTCGCGCAGCTCCCGGCGCACGCGGTACGAATCGCCCTCCTTGATGAAAAAGCGCCGCAGGCGCTCCGGCGGCACGTCGGCGGCGTCGTTCAGCGTGTACAAACCCGCCCGCGCCTTCGCCAATGCGGCGTGGTCGATGTCGGTGGCGAACACCTGGATGGTGGGCGCGCTGAGCGGGTTTGCGATCTGCTCGGCGAGCAGCATGGCGATGGAATAAGCTTCTTCGCCGGTCGCGCACCCCGCCGCCCACACCCGGACATGATCCTGGGAGGTTCGATGATCGAACAGCTTCGGGGCGACATGACGTTCGAGTGCGGCCCACGATTCGGGGTCGCGGAAAAAATTCGTGATGCTGATCAGCAGATCACGCAGCAGCAGGCGCGATTCTTCCCGATTCTCGCGCAGGTAGCGCGCGTATTCGACGATCGAGTGAAGATCCTGCACGTTGATGCGTCGCTCGATGCGCCTCAGTACCGTGGAACGCTTGTAATTGGTGAAATCGTGGCTCGTGCGCACGCGCAGCAGCGCGAACACGTCGCTCAGCGCCTTCTCGTACTCGTCGGCTGCGTCGCGCTCCTCGGCCTTCGTCTTATTGAGCTGGCTGTGATAGTGCGCAAGCCGGGCCGGAATCTCGGTGGCGGGCAACACGTAGTCCACCAGCCCGGTCGCAATGGCATTGCGCGGCATGTCGCTGAAGTCGGCCTCGGTCGGCTCCTGGACGACGCATATCCCCCCGCACTCCTTGATGCGCTTCATCCCCATCGAGCCGTTGGCGCCGGTTCCCGACAGGATCACCGAGATCGCGCGCGTGCGCTGCGCCTCGGCGAGCGTGCGGAAGAACATGTCCACCGGTGCACGCCGCTCCTCGGCGCCGTTCATCGGCATGACTTCGATATGGCCATCGGCCAGAAAGAGCCGGTTGTTCGGAGAGACCACGTAAATCTGGTTCGGGGCGATGCGGACGCGAGCACGAACCTGCGTCACCGGTATCGGCGTCGCTTGCTGCAGCACCTCGGCGAGGTGGCTTTCATGCTCAGGGGACAGATGCAGAATGACCACGTAGACCATGCCGCTGTCGCCCGCCACGGCATTGAAGAACTGCTTCAGTGCTCGGATACCTCCCGCCGAAGCGCCCAGCCCGACGACGGTGTTGTCGTCGAAGGCGGGCAGCTCGTCCGGCGGGCATGGCATCGTGCTTGCCGTCTCGCTCATCTCCGGTCTCCTGGTCGGCCGGTGCCACCGCTTTGGCGATCGCGCTGGGCGACCTGTGCGTCCATGATATCGAAAGCCGCCCGTCCGGGAACGAGACGTGCGAGATCGCGTGGTCTCGCACTCGCGAGACTCGGGGGTCGGGGCTGGGGCCGCAAGCCGCTCCGGCCAAACCAGGGCCTTACATGCGGCGAAACCTCGTGGTGGTGGGGGCATCGGCTGGCGGCATCGATGCGCTGCGCAGAGTCGTTGCCGGCTTGCCAGCCGATTTTCCCGCCGCACTGTGTGCCGTGATCCACGTGTCGCACGACGCCCCGGGAATCCTCGATCGAATCCTGCAGCGCGCGGGTTCGCTGCCCGCCGTGATGGTGAAGGACGAGGAGCGGTTGCGGGACGGTGTCATTTATGTGCCGCGCCCCGACCACCACCTGATCGTCGAGCCGGCGCGACTGTGCGCGACCCGGGGGCCGAAGGAGAACCGCTTTCGGCCGGCGGTGGATCCGCTCTTTCGCTCGGCGGCGCAGACCTATGGTCCGCAAGTCATCGGGGTCATTCTGACCGGGGCGCTGGACGATGGCACCGCCGGCCTTTGGACCGTGAAGCAACTCGGCGGCGTCGCCGTTGTCCAGGATCCGGACGACGCGGAAGCTCGCTCGATGCCGCAAAGTGCGTGCGAACACGTGCGCGTCGATTATTGCGTCCCGTTGCGCCGAATAGCGAGCCTGCTGGTAGAGCTGGCGACGCAGGATATCGCCGAGGCAGGAGGCTATAGCGTGCCCGAATCGATCAACATCGAAGTCGAAATCGCCAAGGAAAATGCTGCGTTGGAGCTTGGAATCGAAGCCTTGGGGGTGCCGTCGAGATACGCCTGCCCGGAATGCCACGGCGTGCTGCTGCAGCTGAAGGAAGGCGATCGCGTGCGCTTCCGCTGCCATACGGGGCATGCCTATTCGGCCGAGGCGCTGGTAGCGGGCATGGACCCGGCGATCGAAGAAAGCCTGTGGAGCTCGATACGGGCGCTGCAGGAGAAGATTCTTCTGGTGCGTCACCTCGAAGGGCACGCGCGCGCGCAGCAGGACGAGCGTGGGGCGGAAGTGCTGGGGCAGCTCGCCGAGCATGCGCAACGGCGCGCCGACCTTCTCCGACGAGCGGTGTGGCAAGCGGAGGTCGCGCCGGCGGACGATGTCGTTCCCCGTTACGGCGCACCGAAAGCGCCAGGATCGCAAGGCCGTGCGGATGCCTGAAGGCGGTCGAAGGCCAAAGGTATCAGGCGGGCTTCAGCGCCCAGACCCAGGCGACGAGCGGCACCCCGGCCAGTATCACCAGGATCGACAACGGCAGGCCGAACTTCCAGTAGTCGCCGAAGCGGTAGCCGCCGGGGCCCATCACCAGCGTATTGCACTGGTGCCCGAAAGGCGTGAGGAAATCGCACGCGGCGCCCACCGCAACCGCCATCAGGAAGGGATCGGCGTTGAGCCCAAGCTTGCTGGCGAGGCTGGCGGCGATGGGCGCCATCATCAATACGGTCGCCGCGTTGTTGAGAAACGGCGTTACGGCCATGGCAGCGACCATGATGAGCGCCAGCGCGCCGATGGCCGGCAGCGCACCGGTTACGCTCGACAGCCACCCCGCCACCAGGTCCGCGGCGCCGGTTGTGCGAACCGCTTCACTCACCGGAATCAACGCGCCGAGAAGAATGATGATCGGCCATTCCACGGTCTCGTACACTTCGCGCAGCGACAGCGACTTGGCGAGCAGGATGGCGACGGCCGCGCCGAAGAACGCCAGCGCCACCGGCAACATCTCGAATGCGACCGCGCCCATGGCGGCGGCGAGCACGAGCAGCGGAACCCAGCGTTTGCGGTTGCGCCCCAGAGCCACGTCGCGCTCCGCGAGCGGAAGGATGCCGAGCGCCTTTAGCGCATCCGGCAAGCGATCGAAGCGGCCCTGCAGCACCAGCACGTCGCCCGCGCGAAAACGAACCGAGCGTAACCGCTCGGTCAGATTTTCGCCGCTGCGGCTGATCGCGATGAGATTCAGACCGAAACGGCTGCGCAGATTTACCTCCACCGGCGTGCTGTACACCAGTGCCGAGTCGGTCGTGACCACGCCCTCGATCACGCCGACGCTGTCTTCGTCGTGCTTTTCGTCCTTGTCATCCTTATCGTTCTCGTCATCCTCGTCCTTGTCCGCTTTGGCGTCCTTGGCGTCCTTGGCGTCCTCTTGATCTTTGTCATCCTTCTCTAGTCTTTCGCCCTTGGCGTCCTCTTGACCTTTGTGATCCTTCTCCCGTTTCCCGCCCTTGTCGTCCTTTTCCTTGGAATCCTGGGGGTCCTTGTCTTCCTTGCGATCCGCCTTGGCATCCTGCCCGGGCAGGTTGAGACCTCCGCGCGCAATGGCGCGCTCGAGATCTTCCGGGTCGCCCTTGATGAGCAGAACGTCGCCCTCCTGGATCCTGACGTTGGCATGGGGCTTCAGGTGGCGCGTATCGTTGCGCACCACCGAAGTCACCTTGGCTTCGCCCTCGGCCAAAGCCTCCACCTCGCGCGGCCCCTGCCCCACGATCGGGGACGAGGCCGGCACCCTCGCCTCCACCACATAATCCTCGATATCGATCGCGGTATTGAGCGCCCCCGCGCCGCGCCGCTTCGGCAGCCAGGTGCAGGTGAGCGTGATCCAGACGAGACCGAGCGCGGACAAAGCGAGACCCACTGGGGCGTAGTCGAACATGCGGAACGGCTCGCCGCCGAGCTCTTCGCGCACGCGTGCAACGATCAGGTTCGGCGAGGTGCCAATCAATGTTATGAGACCGCCCAGGAGCGAGCCGGATGCGAGCGGCATCAGCAGCTGCGAGGGCGAGGTGCCCGAGCGCTTCGCCATCTGGAACGCCACCGGAATGAGTATCGCCAGCGCGCCGACGTTCTTGATGAAGGTCGAGAGCAGCGTCACGGCGAGGACCAGGACGAACACCTGCGCACGCAGCGACGTGAGATGTGGACCGAGTGGCCGCAACGCGACCTCGGCGATGCCCGATTTGGCCACCGCGGCGCTCACGACCAAGGCGGCGGCCACGATGATCACGATGTCGTCGCTGAAGCCGGCGAACGCGTCCTCCGCCGGCACGATGCCGACCATCACGGCTGCCAACAACGCCAGCATTGCGACCAGGTCGTAGCGCAGGCGATCCCACACGAACAGCGCCATCATGATCGCTACGATGGCGAAGGCAGCTCCCTGGTCGAATGTCATTCCGGCCGCGGTAACAAGCCCTCTTCAATCGCCTTGATCTGCAGCGCCAGGTACCTGGAGTAGATTCGGCACTGCGCGAGACTGCCCGCCATGAACCAGAGGCCGTCTTGCGGCGTGCGCTTCCACATGTTCGCCATCTCGCCGTCGTCGCCGAAACCCCAGATCGGTCCCACCCGTTCCGAGATCGCAGCGCCGAGCAGGCGCCGCACCAGCTCCTGCTGTGTGTAGTAGCCAGTGGCGAGCACGAGCAGCTGCGCGGGCAGCACGGCGCCATCTTTCAGCCGCACCCCTTCGGGTACGAAGCGATCGATCCGATCGAACTGCTGCAGGCCGACTTCGCCGTCGACGATGAGCTGCGAGCAGCCGACGTCGAGGTAGTAGCCGCCGCCGCGGCGTCGATACTTCATCTGGTGGCCGGTGCCGTCTTCGCCGATGTCCCATTTGAAGCCGCGCGCGACCAGCCCCGCGATCAAGTCCTTGTCGTACTCGACCATGCGCTCGACCGCCAGCTGGTAGCCGCGGACGATCAGCGGATAGGTGGCAGCCGTTGCGATCAGATCGCAGTCGTCCAGCGGGCCTTCGTCGTAGAGCGCATAGTTGAGCTTCGCGCTCGGGTCGACGCTCACCACGGTGGTGGAGCCGCGCTGGATGATGGTCGTACCGACGCCATGGCTATGCAGGTCCTGCGCCACGTCGTGGCCGCTGTTGCCGGTGCCCAGCACCAATGCCTTCTTGCCACGCCAGGCCGAGCCGTCGGTGAATTCGTGCGAGTGCATGATGTCGCCTGCGAACTCCTCTATGCCAGGCAGCGATGGCACGCGCGCAATGCCGCTGACACCGTTGGCGAAGACCAGGTGCCGCGGATGCAATATGCGCTCCGATCCGTCGGCGTTGCGCACCACCGCTCGCCAATGACCCGCGACTTCATCGTAGGCGCCGCCGGTGAACTCGGTGCCGGTCCACACGTTGAGCTCCAGTGCCCAGGCATAGTGCTCGAACCAGTTGGCGAGCATGTCCTTCGGAATGTACTTCGGCCAGGTCGGCGGGAACGGCAGGTACGGCAGGTGGTTCACCTGGATCTGGTTGTGCAGCGCGAGCGAGTGATAGCGCTTGCGCCAGTTGTCGCCGATGCGCTCGTGCTTGTCGACGATCAGCGCGTCGATGCCGAGCTGGCGCAAGCGCGCGCCGAGCGCGAGACCTGCCTGACCCGCGCCGACCACGAGCACCGTCGGTTCCCGATCCGCATATGACTGGCTCTTGACGCGCTGGTCGAGCCAATTGTCGCCGCCGAAGTTGCGCGAATAGGCCTGGCCGGTCGGGCGGCGCGCGCCGCTCGTCTCCTCGAATCCTCTCAATTCATCCAGCGTGGTGAGGAAAATCCAGGCCTGCGAAGGTCGGTCGGCAAGAAGCCGCACCACGCCGTTGCCGCGCCCGAGCTCGGTTTCGAACGTGAAAAGGGCCTCGATCACCTCGACGCCGAGGCGGCGCATGCGCCGCGGCGGCGTGCGCCCGGGTGCGACGGCAAATGTCCGCGCCTTGGTCCTCGCCTGCAGCCGGCTCAATTCGGCTGCAATGCGCGCGGCACCGCGATGCGGGGTCAGGTTCCAGGTGAAAGCGAGCAGGTCGCGCCAGTGGCTGTCGGGCGCGAACAGCGCCGCAATGGCATCGGCATTGCTCGTATGCAGAGCGGACTCGAACGATTCGAGCCAGTCTCGTGCGAGGCCTTGTTCATCGTCGAGTGCGGCGCTCGCCAGGTGCGCTCGGTCCAGGTCGTTCATCGAAATTCCCGTGTGCTTGGATTGGAGCTCGTGGGTCGAGCTTTCCCGCCGAATGCTAGGCCATTCCACCGAGGCGCACAAATCGCCACACAGGCATGGGACCATCTCTTGGAATCGCTGCGAATGAGCTCTCTACATAACGTTCACCGAAGTGCGGATGATCCGACCCGCGGCAGCCCCACGATAGCTTGTCCGATCGGCGCCTCAGGACGGATTCGGTTTCTTCGCGTCCAACCTTGCCTTCAGGTCCGCGAACGGATTATGGGTTGCGGTCGTGGCGGCCTGGCCACCAGGCGGTTCGCGTCCGGCGGAGTCCTTCAGCTTCGAATGCTCGTGCTCGTGGCAATAGGTGCAGAGCAACTCCCAGTTGCTGCCATCGGGCGGGTTGTCGTCGTGATTCCCGTTCCTGTGGTGGACTTCGAGCAGTTGCAGGTTGCTGTGCGTGAACGTGCGCCCGCAGAGCCCGCATACCCACGGATACATTTTCAACGCCTGCTCGCGGTAGCCGGCGGCGCGCTGCTCGGCATTGCGCCTTGCTGCGCGCACGATCTCGTCCAGCCGGTCCTTTTTTTCTGCCATCAGTCCTCGGGTCCGCTATCGCTCGATGCGCGATTGGGGTGTGGAAAGCGCGGTTCCTGCCGCGAATTGGGCGCCTCGCGCCTGCGTCACTACGACGAGCGCCGGTTCGCGTCCTCGAACAGCCGCACGGCGCGTTCCACGTCGTAGCGCTGCTCCAGCAGCGACTCCGGGTTCCATTCGCTGCGCTCGGCGGCGAAGAAATCGCCGCCATAAACATGCAGCGCGCCGGAAAGCCGACCGATCGGGTTGGTGACCGAGTGGATGGTCTCGGCGCCGAGGAGCGCCACGTCCTTCTCGCACAGTGCCCGCGCGGACGCCGCCTCCACTCGCCCGTCCGTCCCTTCGGGCGCGCGGCGCCAGAAGATGTTGTCCTCGCGCCCGGTGTAGATTCCGATCACGGCCCACATGCGGTGGTCGTGCGGCATGATGGTCATCATCGGTGCCCACACCACGTTGAGGATCGTCAGATCGTCCGACCGGTGCAAAGGCTGGATAGCCCCGCGGGTCGGCGCGCCCAGCCCCTCGAGAACGGCCCCGGGCTCCGAAACGGTTCGAGCCACCAGCTCGCGAATGTGCCGCGAGGAATCGGCGCCACGCAGCGCCGACCGACATTCGGCAACGAACCGCTCCGCATCGAATCGCATCGCGACCTCCATCGGGAAATTTCGAGGCGTTCACGATATGCCGCTTCGCGCCCTCTGTCCAATTCCGGAGTCGGCCAGCCCGGGCATGCTTTCAGCTCCCTCCTCCGCCATGCCGAGAATGTCTTCGCGCGAGAGCTTGCCGGCGAGGTCCGGATGGCGCCTATCGGTGCAGTTTCTCTGGCTGCCGTGCCGTCCGTGCTAACTTAGCGTTTTGCCACCCGAGGATGGGACGATGAGCGCTTCCAACAACTCCAACAGCACCGCCGACGCCCGCCGCTTCAAGCTGATTCCGCTCGACAATCTCACGCCCGAGCAGCGCACGCTGTACGACGCGATCCGCTCCGGCCCGCGCGCCAAGATTACGGGTTCGGGGGCGGCCAGCGCCGGCCCGCTCGGGGGACCGTTCAATGTCTGGCTGCGCAGCCCCGGCATCGGCGATTGCGTGCAGCGCCTGGGCGAGGAGATCCGCTTCCGCAGCTCGCTGCCGCCGAAGCTCAACGAGCTGGCGATCATCATCACGGCGCGCTACTGGACCTCCCAGTACGAATGGCACGCGCACTGCCGCTTGGCGCTCGAAGCCGGGCTCGATCCCGCGATCACCCAGGACATCGCCGAGAGCCGCAGGCCGGTCAGCATGGATGCGGACGAGGCGACGATCTACGATTTCTCGCACGAGCTGCACGAGACCCACGGCGTGAGCGATGCGACCTACAAGCGCGCGCTGGAGCGCTTCGGCGAGCGCGGCGTATTCGACCTGATCGCGGTGAACGGCTTCTACGGCTTGGTGTCGATGTGCCTCAACGTCGATCGCACGCCGTTGCCGGCGGGCGTTCCCGTGCCGCTGAAGTAAGCGGCAACGGAGCAGTTACGTTCTGTCGGAGCGCGTGAATGCCGCAAGCTCCCAGGCGTCGGGTATTTCGTCGTAACGCAGGATGTAGAGGTCCCCGTCGTCCGCGCGCGCCTTGAACCAGCGCTGTTCGGGCCCGATCCAGCGGTCGACGATCTCCAGCACTTCGAGTCGCCGCTCGCCAAGCCAGAAGGCGCGCGGTTCCTGCTCGCCGCGATAACCCGCGTGGCTTTCCACTCGAATCGCCATAGGGCGCCATACTAGCGCGCAAATGGAGCTGCGGCGAGACGAGCTTCCGGCGAGCTCGAAGCTCCGCGGTTGAAGAAGTCGCGGCAGGCCGGCCGAATGCCGATGGGGTGTTCGCCGAGTCCCGCGCGTACGGCCCCTATGATGCCGGGCTGGCGGCGTTTGCCAATGCGCCGTACCGGCGCTGGCGAGCGCTTCGACCGTGTCGGTCGGAACGCTATTGCACCATCTTGACGCCGGACTCCTTCACCACCCGGCCCCAGCC
>JBOIEI010000531.1:0-11721 GCA_050741055.1 Burkholderiales bacterium
GTCCGCATCCTGGCGCACGAGGAGGCGGTCACCAAGCCGAGCTGGGACGACAGGAAACTCGCCCCGACGACCAAGGAGACCGCCGACCATAGCTTTCACTACTGCGTGGCGGTCGCGCTGGTCGCGGGGACGGTGACCTCCGAGCAGTTCAGTGACGAGTGGCTGCGCAACCCGGTTGTTGCGGCGCTCATGGGGAAGATCCGGCTTGAAGCGAAGCCCGAATTCACGGCGCTCTTCAAGCAGGGCGCGCGACCGGCCGCTGTGGAGATCACGACGGCGCGCGGAACGTTCTATCGCGAAGTGCTCTATCCGCGCGGCGATCCGCGTTCGCCGATGACATGGCAGCACATCGATCGGAAATTGCGCGAGCAGGCGGAAAAGCGCATCGGCGCTGCGGCCGTACAGCGCATCGTCGAGCGTACTGCGCGCATGGAGCGGGAGACCGATCTTCGTGCATTCTCGAACATGCTCACCGGCAAGAACCGGCAATCTTTGGCTGAGAATTCAGAAGAACGCGCGGCTACGGGCGACAAGTGACTGACGAGCGACGGGCTCGAATGGAGCCCTATCGCCAGCACTCCAGCAGCACGGTGTACTGCTTCGCCTGCTCGGCGATGTCGGTCGTTGTCTCGGGTGCGGGTGCGGAAGCGGCGGATTCGAGCTGCACGCCGTTCGCTTCGAGGAAGGAGCGGACGACGCCGCCGGTGATGGCGAAATTGATGTTCTGGGGCACATCACCGGTAGCCGCGGCGATGCGCAGCGCATTGAGCTTGCTCACGACCACGCCGATCACCTGGCCGCGCTGGTCGAGCACTGGGCCGCCGCTGTTGCCGCTCTGCACTGGTGCGGTGATCTGCAGCAGCGCAGCGTTGTTGCGGGGACCGGCCAGTGCGCTCACCGACCCGGTAGTGACGTTCAGCCCCTCTGCGAGCAACTGGTCGAGCGGGAAGCCGGCGACGATCACCGCTTCGCCCAGGCGAGCGCTCTCGCCGGCGCGAAACGATGGCAGCCGATCGGGTGCGATCCCGGTACCGAGCAGCGCAAGATCGTTGCGCGCATCGATCGCGATGACGCGTGCCGTCTCGGCGTGAATGGGAACACGGACCTCGCCGCAGCCACGCACGACATGGTGGTTCGTGACCATGTGTCCAGCATTGTCCACGAAAAATCCGCTGCCCGTGCCGGTGCGCCGTGTCACCGAGCCCGGTTTCGCCGCCGGAGCGTCCGCGAGCACCGCGCGGATGCGCGCAGGCCGCCACGCCCGCGCGAGTTTCTGTGCCTCCGCGATCTGCTCCGCAGTCATTCTGCCTGCGATTTCGTCGCGCTGCTTTGCTGCGGCATCCACGCCGCGAGCAGCAGCGAGGTTCAACCACATGTGCGCGTGCACATAATCTTGCGGTACCCCAAGGCCGTCGACGTAGGCACGGCCGAGGGCCGCTTGCGCTGCGCGTTCACCCTGGAGGGCGGCACGGCGCGTCCAGCTGACGAACTCGCGAGTGCTGCGCTGCAGTCCGCCTGCGCCGAGCAGGTACGCGCGTCCGAGCACCCACTGCGACCGCCTGTCGTCCTTCTGGGCGCCGAGCTGCGCCCACCGTACCGCCTCGGTCATGTCCTTGTCGATTCCCGCACCGGTGGCGTAGACGACGGCGAGCGCACCCATGGCGGGGCCATGACCCTCGTCGGCCGACCGGCGCCAGGATTGGATCGCCTGCACAATGTCCTTCTCGGTGCCATCGCCAACGGCCTGCATGACGCCGATCCAGTAATGCGCTTCCGCACTTCCGGCATCGGCCGCGCGCTGGAACCAGGCCAGCGCCTCGGTCGGGTTGCGCTCCGGGTTGCGTGCGTCACGGTACATGCGCGCGAGAAGGACCTGGGCTCGTGTGTCGCCGCTTTCGGCGATCGGACGCATCTCCTTGTCGGCAGTTACATAGTCGCGGGCGATCAACGCCTTGATCGCTTCGGGCAGACCAGCGCCGGCGCCACCGGGGGCCGCGAGCAGCAATAGGGCGAGACCGAGGCGGGCGAGACCGAGGCGCAGGCATGAGCGTGCGAAGGCGAAAGCGTGCCGCATGGCTCGTGGTCGAGGGCGGAAGCGGCCCACCTCGGTCATGGTGACGAAGTATTGGAGCTGCTTGCGGTCCAAGGTTCTGTAATTCCGATTTGGAATATCAGCTAGTCTAGCAGGCACTCGGATGGCGCGGGGTCCGGTTCCTATAATGGTTGCATCGATGCCCGGCGCAGCGCAGCTGTTCGAGCGCCTCGCCGAGCTGGAAAAAACTCGACAGCTTTTCGATATCCCGGTGAGCTCGACATGAATACGCGTACCGATGGCAAGCCGCTTCAGACCGAAAGCCCTACCGCACGCATCGCGGCGATCGTCGCCGGCGTCACGTCTGCATCGCTCCAGGAGCAGGCCATCGCCGCCGCCAAGCTCCTGATCGCCGACGGTATCGCGGTCGCCCTGGCCGGAAGCGTCGAAGATGCGCCGCGGATCGTGGCCGGACATGTGCAGGACATGGGCTGCCGCAGCCAAGCGTCGGTCTGGAGCTTCGGCTTCAGGACCACCGCCGCGCAGGCCGCCTACGCGAACGCCGTGGCGATGCACGTGCTCGACTTCGAGCCGATGTCGAGTCCGCCCACGCACGCCCTCTCGCCCACGCTTCCGGTGGCGCTGGCGCTAGGGGAAATGCTGCAGGCCCCAGGGCGCGAGATCGTGACCGCCTGTGCAAAAGGTTTCGAGATGCAGGGACGGGTGCTGCTCGCTTCGAGCCACGATCGCGGCGCGCTCGCCTTCCATACCCCGGGCGTGGTCGGCGTCATGGGCTCGGCGGTGGCCGCTTCGCACCTGCTCGGCCTGGACGCGCAGCAGATCCAGCACGCGCTCGGCATCGCTGCGTCGCGCTGCGCCGGGCTTTCCGCCAATACCGGCTCGATGGTGAAGTGTACGCATTGCGGCAACGTGGCAATCGCAGGGCTCGAGGCTGGGCTGCTCGCCAAGCGCGGTTTCACCGCCAATCCCGCCATCTTCGAAGCCAAGGCCGGCTACGTCGAGACGTTCTTTCCGAAGCACTTCGATTACGAGGCGCTGTTCGCGTTCGGACGGCCGTACCGTTTCGTCGATCCCGGGATGGCGATCAAGTTCTATCCTTCGAAGTACCCCACGCATTTCGGCATCGCCGCGGCAACGGCATTGCGCAAGCGCATCGCCGATCCGCGCGCCATCGAGCGGGTGCAGATCGACATCCCCGAGATCGTGGACGCTGATCGCCCCAAGCCCCGGTCGGGCCTCGAAGGGAAATTCAGCTTCCAGTACACGGTGGCTGCGGCGCTGCTCGACGGCCGTGTCGGCATCGACACCTTCACCGACGATCGCAGGTTCCGCGCCGACATGGTGAGTCTGCTCGACCGTATCGAGCTGACACGCGACCCAACCCGCTCCCGGGATACGCGCAACATGCAGGTGGAGGTGAGCGTCGTGTTGCGCGACGGCGCGACGCACAAGGAAGTGTGCGCGCGTCCGCCGGGTTCCTGGGGCGCGCCGATCGATCGCGAAAGCCATCGCGATAAGCTGCGGAGCTGCCTCGGTGTGAGGCTGTCCGATGCAGACACTGCTGCCTTGATCGACCTGCTGGACAGGCTCGAGCAGCTCGAGCCCAGCGATATGCAGTTCCTCATGGGGTTGCTGCGCGGCCCGGCGCGTCCCAATTGAGCCGGTACGCTAATCGCAAGGGCGCGACATTTACCTTCGATTCATTTGACCGATATCCTCTTGCACGCTACTTTAAGCCCACGCCCTTACCTGCACGGATATCTTCCTTGTATGAGTGCCCCGACGAGCATCGACGAGTTCGAATTCTTTCTCCGCAAGGAGTGGTCCGACGGCTTCCCTGTCGTCACACCGACCGAGCAACGTGTTCAGTGGATGCTGGGCGGCACGAAATGCGATCCGGAGGAAGTCATCGGTCATGTGCCGCCCGCAGGAGAAGTCATGAGCGTTCGCGATGTAGCGATACATGCGCTCATGGCCGGCTGCGCACCCGAATATCTGCCCGCGGTAATAGGCGCGATGCGTCTCATCTTGCGCGAGGAGTTCAACATGGGCGGCGTGCAGTGCACGATGCACGGCGTCGCCCCGCTCATGATCGTCAATGGTCCGCATTCGGAGCAGATCGGCTTGAATGGCGGAAACGGCTGCTTCGGCCCCGGATTTCGTGCCAATGCCACGATCGGCCGGGCGGTGCGTCTGTTACTGATGAACCTGGGCGCGGGCCTCGCCGGTAAAGCATCGGCGACGGTCTTCGCCTCGCCCATTCGCTACACTGCCTGCCTCACCGAGAACATCGCTCATTCGCCCTGGGAGACACTCGCAGTCTCGCGTGGGTATTCTGCCACGGATAATGTGATCACTTGCGCGATGGTGGAGAGCCCGCGGCTTCATTTCGATGACGTGAGCACGCAACCCGAGCGCCTGCTGCGTGGCATTGCGGACTCCATGACCTCTACAGGCTCATGGAACATGTGGTTCAGCTCCGATGTCGTGGTCGCGATGACGCCGCAGCACGCGGGATTGTGCGCAGCGGCAGGAATGAGCCGGAAAGACGTGCAGCAGCGCCTGTGGGAGCTGGCCGAACGGCCGCAAGGGAACCTGAAGCGCGGCGGAAACTGGCGACCCGAACGTGCGCGCGCGATGGGCCTCGATCCGGACGATGACGAGCAGCCCATCAAGGCAGTAAAAGACGTGAACCGCCTGCACCTGATCGTTGCGGGTGGCATAGGGCCGATTACCGCCGTTTGCCACGGCTGGAATGAATCCAGCCGCGCGGTGCATGGAAAGTATGAAGCGTGAAACAGAGGTCACAAGCGCAGTCACTTCCTTCGCCGGCCATGTGCATGGACGGGGCGGACCGTGAAGCAGACACCATAGCCCTCGTAGGCGCTCGATAATTGAGCGCTTACGTAGTCTTGCGAGGAGACCGAGATGTCCGACGAGTTACCGTTCATAGACCCAACACGCGGCGGCAGCAAGGTGCGCCTTCAGCGCGCGCCGCGCCCGATGGACCTTGCGGGCAAAGTGGTGGGCCTGCTCGACAACACCAAGGAGCAGGGAGACCTCATCCTCGCGGCAGTGGGCGAGGGCCTGCGCGAGCGCTACGGCGTCGCCAAGGTGATCAGCCGGCGCAAGGCGTTTTTCTCCAGACCTGCCGATCCCGCGCTTCTGGATGAAATGGCGAAGGACGTGCACATTGCCGTAGCGGCCCTCGGCGGATGAGGGTCCTGCACGTTGTGCAGTGTGCACGACACGGTCGAGCTCGAAAAACGCGGAATACCGGCAACCGTCGTTTTGACGGGCGTATTCACCAACGCGGCTATCCATCAGTTCCGCGCTCGCGGGCTTGACGGACACCCGTTCATCGAGTTGCCCCATCCAGTCAGCAATCTGACCGCGGAGCAGATGCGTGAGCTCACGCTGCGCTACGTCGATGAGATTGCACGGCAGCTGACGAGCCGATAGGGTGTCCTGCGACGCCATTGCGCGCCGCCAACACAGTACGCCTTACCTGTACGCTAACTCTCGGTCTGTTCGATCGCACGGGTGGCGGCGCGGGTTTGCCCGAACGTCGGTACATATACCGAGTGGGTTCCGGGGCCTCCCGCGACAATGATGCCGATGTCTTCGGGCCGCGGCGAGATCGGCAGCAGGGTTTCCGGACCGATGTCCCCAAGCTCTGGCCCGCGCGTGTGCTGCACACGAATACTGTCCTTCGCCGCCTGACGCTTCGCCGGCATTTTCGATTGCTCCCACAGCCGATACTTCACGTCGGTTTTGCCAAGCCTTGCGCGTTGGAGAATCTCGGCGTGCTCAGGCGAGATCACGATCCACGGTTCGCCACCGAAGTGGTAGTCGTTGCTTGCGGGAAACGCCAGGCTGCCCGCGAGCGCTTTCAGCAGGTCGTCCGCATCCTTCGCGTGCGAGTTGAGGTTCGTCGTGCCTGCTGCGCCTACCACGGTGACGGTGCTCTGTCCGCGGTCGAACCCGCGCTCGACGTGAAGCGGCTCCCAAGGGCTTTCGGCTTCGTTCTCAGCGCAGCAGAAGGTGTGCTTGCCAGGCTGCCCCTGTGTCGCGCGGTCCATGTCACCCGGAAGCGCGCCGCCGATGTTCTGCAAGATGAGACGCAGCGCACGGCCTGTCGTCGCGTTCGCCCTTGATCCTTGTCCGAGACAGTTCATCGCGCCATTGAACCCGAGGACGCGCGCAAGCGGGCCGTTCACGATGAGCCAGGGTGCAGCCGAATTGGTCGTCGCCTGTATACCCTGGAGGTTGAATCGGCGCTCCGCCACCGCTTCGACCGCAGCAATGACGACCGGGAGATATTCCGGCTTGCAACCGGCCATTACGGCGTTGATTGCGATGATTTCGACGCTCGCCTGCCCGAAACCGGGGGCGATGTGCGCGACGACCTCGTGTGGCGACCGGCGGGTCTTCTGCAATGCGCGCTCGACGCGGGCCGGCGTCGGCGGAACGAGCGGTAATCCATCGCTCCAGCGGCGTTCGATGCAAAGCTTGTCGAATGCTTCGAAATCGTCGGACACTTCGATCTGCTGCGCACGTCCGGAGTGCGCAGTGGGCGTGTCGCCGCGCTGCGCTTCGTCCTTCCCGCCGAGCGCGAGCCGGGCGATGTCATCGACGCAGCGCTCCGCGATCGCCCGCACTTCTTCACGGGTGCGCAGGCCGAAAGGATGCGGAACAACCGCGATCGGCGTATCGGCTCCGCCGAGCGCCTCGAGCTGCGCACGCCCAAGCGGGATGAAAGAGGTCGAGCACAAGACCATCGCCACCGCGCCGCGTTTTCTCGCTTCGACACTGTCGTGGACACTCCACGACGTGCAGCCGCCTCAGTCGCCCGAGCCGGTGATGACGAGATCGCACTTCCGGGTCATTTCGTCGAGAGCGCTTTCGGCTACCGGTATCGATGCCGAGCGCTTGCGATGGCGGATCACCGACGCGGCGCCGTAGCGCGCGACCAGAAGCTGCGCGAGATCGTCGGCGAGATGATCGAAATTGGGCTTGGAATTGTCGATGAAGCCGACGATCTTGCCCTGCAGAGAATCCAGCGGACGCCACGGTACGTGTGCGCAGATGCCGGCGGCAGCTGCGGGATCGAGAATGATCGTCTTGCTCATGCAATTCTCCTGCGCATTGTTCCGGCGCACCTCCTGGATTCCTTGCCGTGCGCGCGGACGATGCGGCTATGTTAAGCGCGAGGCTTGCGTCGCTCCAAGCGCTTTGCCTTCGCTACCTGAACGGGGCTCGTCGCGTCGCCGAGCCTGCGAGCGCTTTTTCGACCACCGTTCGCCTGAGATGCGGCGCGAACATTTCGATGAACGCATACGTATAACCGCGAAGATAGTGATTGCGCCGCATGCCGATGTGTATCGTATTCGGCGCGAACAGATGACTCGCGTCAATGGCGCGTAAGGCCTTGTCGCGCCTGCGGTCGTACGCCATCGCTGGAACGATGGCGATGCCGAGGCCGGATTCCACGTAAGTCTTGATCACGTCCGCGTCGATCGCGTTCAGCACGATGTTCGGCCGCAGGCCTTTGGCCTCGAACGCGCCGAGCGTTTTGGAGCGACCGATAAAAGCGTAGTCGTAGGTGATGAGCGGATAACCTGCGAGCCTTTCCAGCGTGAGTCTCTTGGCCCTGAGCAGCGGATGGCGCACCGGTGTGAGGACGATACGCTGCAATTCGTAGCAAGGCAGCAATACCACTTCGGCAAGAGGATCCAGCGGCTCGGTCGCTATCGATACGTCGGCATTGCCCGATGCGACGAGAAAGGACACCTCGGCCGGCGTGCCCTGCCTCAAGCTCAGCTGCACCTCCGGATAGCGTTGCTTGAACCGCCGTATGACGTCGGGCAACGCGTAGCGCGCCTGTGTATGCGTGGTGGCGACTATGAGACTGCCGTGATGTTCTCCGGAGTGCTCCCGCGCCGCCTCCAGGACGGCGTGCGCGCTTTCCAGCGTGCGTTCGGCGAGGGTGCGAATTTCGCTGCCCGCCGCGCTCAGTCGCACGAGACGCTTGCGGTTGCGCACGAACAGCTCCACGGCCAACTCCTGCTCCAGGAGTTGCAGTTGCCGGCTCAAAGCGGGTTGCGAAACGCCGAGCGTAATGGCTGCCTTCGAGATATTCAGATCGTTCCGGGCGACCGCGCTCAAGTAGCGCAGCTGCTGCAGCGTCATGGCGGCAAGATCATAACCAAAGGGTTGAATAATATAACTGCTCATTGTTGGCGTGCATAGCAGCACGATCGTATAGTGCAGCCAAACCGATGGAGGAAGAACGAAGATGATGATGCTCGAGTGGGAGGGCAAGCGGCTGCTTGCCTCCGCCGGCATAAGCGTCCCGGCAGGCGTGGTGATTGCGCGCGAGTCGTCGATCGGCGCGGCGGCGGCTGAAGTGGCGACGTTTCCGGTAGCTGTCAAGGCGCAGGTTCGTAGCGGCGGACGGGGCAAACAAGGCGGCGTCCGGCGCGTCGACGCGCAAGCGCAGCTCGCGCCTGCTGTCGAAGCCATGCTCGGAACGGCCTACGGCGGCGAAATGCCCGATGCGGTCCTGATCGAACCCTGGCTTGCGATCGAGCGCGAGTCCTATCTCTCGGTCGCGGTCGACGGCCGTGCCGAAGGCTACGTGGTCATGTACGCGCCTCGAGGCGGCGTCGATATCGAAGACGGTCCTCCCCCCGCGCGCTACCCGGTAGGTGCGCCATGGAACTTCCGTGTCCATGCCTTACGGGGCGTGCTTCAAGAGGTCGAGAGCGACTATCAATGGCGGGAGAAAGTCGTCGTCCTTGCCCAGCGTCTCGTGCGGCTCGCGGCGATGCACGACTGCAGCACCATCGAGATCAATCCCTTGGCGCAGCTCAGCGACGGCTCGCTGATCGCGGCCGACGCGAAGATCGCGCGCGACGAGTGGGCGCACTTTCGAAATGACGAAATCCGCCAGATGCGTGAAGCAGACCGGCGCCGAGCCGACCCGTTGCTGCGCGCTTCACTCGAGATGGGCCACATGTATGTGCGCCTGGATGGCGATATCGGGCTGATATCGGGGGGGGCGGGCATGACCATGGCCGCGATGGACATGATCGCGGCGCAGGGCGGACGACCTGCGTGCTTTCTCGATGCAAGCCCGGGACCGACCTCGACGCGCGGTTATCGCCCGGCGCTCGCCATGCTCGATGCCGATCCGCAAGTGAAGGTGATCCTCGTCAGCGTGTTCGGCGGCGGCACCCAGATGCAGCGCGTGGCCAATTCGATGAAGGAGCTCATGGCCGAGCGCAAGAGCAGCAAGCCCATGGTATTCCGCCTCGATGGCACGAACGTCGATCAGGTTCCGGCAATCCTCGATGAGCTCGGTGCCCGCAATCACGCGACATTGGAGGAAGCCGTGGCGGAAGCCGTGCGTCTGGCGAGGGGTGCGGCATGAGCTTCCCGGGCGAGGGGCGGTCGTTGTTCGCTTCCCGGGCGAGGGGCCCCGCTTGCGGGGATCGACCGCAAAGCGAACGACGCCAGGCACCGACGGCTTGGCGGCTTTCCTCCCGCATACGGTTCGGAGGTGCCCGCTTGCGGGGATCGACCGCAAAGCGAACTGCCGCCAGACCGCTAGAGCCTTGGCATTCGCGCCTCGCTGTGGGTTCGGAGGCGGTGGCATGACGGCGCTTGGAACGGTCTACCTCGTCGGCGCCGGGCCGGGCGCTCCGGATCTGCTCACCGTGCGCGCCGCGCGGCTGCTCGAGCAGGCCGATATCGTCTTGCACGATGCGCTGGTGCATCCGGAAACGGTCGCCCTGGCGGCGCGCGCCGAGAAAGTGCCGGTCGGCAAGCGCTGCGGGCGCCACTCGGCAGCGCAGCACTTCATCAACAAGCGCCTGATCGATGCGGCCCGCAAGCATCGCGTGGTCGTTCGCCTCAAAGGCGGCGATCCAATGGTGTTCGGCCGCAGCCAGGAAGAAATCGACGCCTTGACGGCCGCCGGCATCGCAGTCGAGGTGGTGCCCGGTGTTACCGCCGCCTTGGCGGCCGCAGCGCAGTTGCGCGTATCGCTCACCCGGCGCGGCCTGAGCCGCAGTCTCACGCTGGTCACGCCGCGGGCAGGCTCCGGCAGTCTCGATCACGACTGGAGCGCGGCGCTTTCGCCGGCGGACACGACCGCGATCTACATGGGCGCCGGCCAGGCCCAGCGCATAGAACAGACACTGCTCGAGCAAGGCTATGACGCGAACACGCCGATTGCGATCTGCGAATCGGTTTCGCTGCCGGATGCGCATGCGCTGCGCGGGCGCCTCGCCGACCTGGTCGAGATGGCCGCGCAACTCGACGGCGGACCGGCGCTCATCCTCGTGGGCAAGGTATTCGCCGCGGCAAGCGCAGCTCGCGGCGAAGTCGCAGATACGCCGCCGGCAGCCGAGCACCCCGCGGTCGCGCCGCGTCGCGCTATTGCGCGATCAGCACGGTAGTCACGCCCAGCTCGCGTAGCTTTTCGCGCGCCCGCTCCGCTTCCTTGCGGTCTCGAAACGGGCCGATATGCACGCGGGATTCGATGTAGACCGGGAAACCTTGCGCCTCGAGGTTTGCTTTGAAGGTCTGCGCGTTCGTGGCCTGCAGGAAAACGCCCGCCTGCAGGCGCGGGCCGCGCACCGGCTTGTTCGTGGGCTTGGGCGCAGAGCCGGAAGCCGACGGCTTCGCATCCGCCTGCGCTGACTTCGCATCCGCCTGCGCTGACTTCAACGCCGCCTTCGGATCGATCGCGGGCTCCGGCGTACTGGCTGCGGCGCCCTTGTCAGCGCTCGTCGCGCTCGCCTGTTCTGTCGTTCTCATCGTCGCGCTCGATGCCTGTCCGGTGCCATCGGCATTCTTGTCGGCTTGGGGCGCAGGCGCGGAAACCGCTTCTTTGAGCTCGCTAGCTGGCGTTGCGCCGGCCGCTTCGATTGCAGGCGCTTGCGCTGCCTCGCCGGCGGGAGCAGGCGTGGACGGCTCCGGCTGCTGCGGCAGTGCGATTGGCGCGGTTGCGATCGGCGCGGTTGCGCCCGCCGCCGGTGCGACGCTCGAGTCGGTTCCGGAGCGAGTGAGCGCGACCACGGCGAGAATCGCAACCCCCGCCAGCACGGCCAATGCGATGCCGATACGAATCGAAAGGCCTCGCCGCAGCGCCAGTGACTGTTCCGGAGTCGAATCGCCCTCGCTCATGATCGGCAGCGGGGCGTGGGCGGAGTCAGCATCAGGCTGCCCGCGACCGGTAGAGCGCCACGATCAAATCCGCTTCGGCGCGCGATATGCCGCAGCTGTCGGCCACCGTCGCGGCGTCCGAGCCGCGCTCGGCCATCTCCACGGCCTCGCGATATTGCCCGGAAGATTGCGGCGCGCGACGCAGGCCGTCGATCGTCGCATCGAGATCGTCTATGCGTGCGCGCAGGCTCGCCGTTTCCTCCGCCTGAGCATCCAACCGCTCGCGCGTGCGCCGCTCCTGCTCGGCCTGCCGGCGTGCCGCTCGCATGAAGGCAAGCAGTTCCACTACATACAAGCCGATCGCCAACAGCGCAACGACCGCGACCTGTGCCCATGTCAAAGTGATCGCACCCAGATCGGACTCCTCGCCACGCCCGGCCGATGCGAACCGCCGAACTGTCGCCATCGCAACGGTCGGCCGCAGCGCGTGCATT
>JBOIEI010000532.1:0-2544 GCA_050741055.1 Burkholderiales bacterium
ACCGTGCAGTGGCCTACTGGAAGACATTGCCGAGCGACGCCGACGCGCAGTTCGATCGCGAAGTGCGCATCGATGCGAGCACGCTAGAGCCGATGGTGACCTGGGGCACCAATCCCGAGGAAGGCGCGCCGGTCACCGCAGCGGTGCCCGATCCCGCGAACGTTGCCGACCCCTTGCGCCGCGCCCGGATGGAAAGCTCGCTGCGCTACATGGATCTCGAACCGGGGACGCCGCTCGCTTCGATACGGGTCGACCGCGTCTTCATCGGTTCGTGCACCAACGGCCGGCTCGATGATCTGCGTGCCGCCGCCGCGATCGTGAAGGGCCGTCGGACCGTCGTGCCGGCGATCGTATCGCCCGGGTCGCGCACGGTAAAGGCGGCCGCCGAAGCCGAAGGCCTCGATCGCGTGTTCGTCGAAGCAGGCTTCGAATGGCGCGATGCCGGCTGCTCGATGTGCGTGGGCATCAATGGCGACCAGGTCGGGCCGGGCGAGCGCAGCGCCTCGACCTCCAACCGCAACTTCGAGGGCCGGCAGGGCAAGGGCGCACGCACCCATCTGATGGGGCCCGCGATGGCCGCGGCGGCCGCAATCACGGGGCGCATCACGGATGTACGCACGCTGTAGGGAGCTCCGGAATAGCGTCACGAAGCGAGAATCCGGAATAGCATTGAATTCCTGGACTCCCGCTTTCGCGGCAGCGGCGAAGCCAGGCATGACAGACCTACGCCAGGGAACTGACCATGGAACCGTTCACCACGCTTAGCGCCGTCGGCGCGCCGATCGACATCGTCAATTGCGATACCGATCGCATCATCCCGGCGCGCTTCCTGCGCAAGCAGCGCGTGCCGGGCTACGAGCGCTGGCTGTTCCACGACATGCGCTTCGACGCCACCGGTAACGAGCGGCCCGAGTTCGTGCTCAACCAGGCGCCGTATCGCAACGCCTGCATCCTGGTGGCGGCCGCCAACTACGGCTGCGGCTCGTCGCGCGAGCAAGCGGTGTACGCGATGCACGAATACGGTATTCGCAGCGTGATCGCGCCGTCTTTCGGCGACATCCACTACGGCAATGCGCTGCAGAACGGATTTCTGCCGATCGTGCTGGCGGAGGCTGATTGCGCCCGGCTGCGCAGTCAGTTGCATGCCGAGCCCGGCGCGGCGCTCACGATCGATCTACCCGCGCAGACGGTCACCGGTCCCGACGGCGCGCTCTACCGGTTCGACATCGATGCAGCGGCCAAGGAGCGGCTGGTCAAGGGACTGGACGACGTCGGCCTGGTGCTGCAGCACATCGAGCGCATCGAGGGCTTCGAGCAGCGCTATTTGCTGGAGCACCCCTGGGTATCGGTGTAGCCTTTCGAATCAATAGCCTACCTTCGAATCAATAGCCTACAAGGCACAACCATGACGCAACAGATCCTGTTCGTGGGCGGCGGCAACATGGGCGCCGCGCTGATCGGCGGCCTGCTCGCCAACGGTGCGCCGGCCGCGTCGCTGTGCGCGGTCGAGATCGACGCCGCGCAGCGCGAACGGCTCGCGCACACGTTCGGCATCAAGGTATGGTCTGGAATTGCCGATGTAGCGCAGGACGTGGATACGATCGTGCTGGCGGTGAAGCCGCAGCACATGCGTGACGCCGCCGCGGCACTGCGGCCGGTGCTGCGCGAGCAGCTGGTCCTGAGCATCGCGGCCGGGATACTGACCGAGGATCTGGCGCGCTGGCTCGGCGGCTACCGCCGGATCGTGCGGGTGATGCCGAACACGCCGGCGCTGGTGCGTGCGGGCGTGTCGGGGCTGTTCGCGCTGGCCGAGGTTACGGCCGCAGAACGCAGCAGGGCCGAAGCGGTGCTGCGCGCAGTGGGCGAGACGCTTTGGGTCGCGCGCGAGGAGTTGATCGACGCGGTGACCGCGGTTTCGGGCAGCGGGCCGGCGTACGTGTTCTATTTCATCGAGGCGCTGCGCCAGGGTGCGCTCGAGCTGGGGTTCGACCAGGCGCAGGCGCAGCAACTGGTGCTGGCTACTTTCGCCGGCGCGATACGTCTGGCGCAGACGAGCAGCGAAGATGTGACGACCTTGCGTGAACGGGTCACATCGAAGGGAGGAACCACGGAAAGGGCGCTTGCGACGATGAACGGCGAGCGCGTGGCGGAAGCGATTGCCAAAGCGGTGCACGCGGCCATGCAGCGCGCCGGCGAGCTGGGGCAGGAACAGGGAAAGGCGCTTTAGAGTGCTGAATCAAGCTGCGATATTCCTGGTCGAGACGATCGTCGGTCTGTTCTCGCTTGCCCTGCTGTTGCGCTTCTACCTGCAGGTCGTGCGCGCGCCCTATCGCAATCCGGTCTCGCAGTTTCTTTGCGCCCTGACCGATCGGGCCGTGATCCCGGCACGGCGCGTCGTGCCCGGTCTGTGGGGAATGGACCTGGCGAGCCTGGTGCTCGCCTGGTTGTGCGAGGTGCTGGTGCTGTTCGCGGTGCTTGCCTTGCGCGGGATGGATGCCGAGGCGGCTACCGGCACGGTGCTGGTCGCGATCCTGGTGCTGGCGG
>JBOIEI010000533.1:0-6298 GCA_050741055.1 Burkholderiales bacterium
TTCGGCCACGGCACCGCCGATGCGCCCCCAGCCGTAGATGCCGAGCGTCTTGCCGCGCACAGTGCGCCCGACGCCGCATTGCCAGTTGCCCGCGCGCAGCGACGCCATCTGTTGCGGAATCTGGCGCATGGCGGCGAGGACGAGTCCCCAGGTCAGCTCCGCGGTCGCGTACGACGGCGTGCCCGCATGCATGTTCGAGCAAACCAGCACGCCGCGCTCGGTGCACGCCTCGATGTCGATATGCGGCCAGACGCTGCGCTGGCTGATGAGCCGCAGCCGCGGCAGCCGCTCGATGAGCGGCCGGCGGATTTGCGTGCGCTCGCGGATGAGTACCAGGACTTCGGTGTCCTGCAGCCGCTCGGCCAGCCGGTCGACGTCCTGCACGTGATCGTTCCAGATCGTCACCGGGTGGCCATCGAGCATGCGATAGCATTCGAGCGTGCGCACGGTGTCGTGATAGTCGTCGAGTATGGTGATGTTCATGTCGTTCTCCATGTTCATGGCGTCGGCCTCGAAGCGCCATTCGTCTTTCCCTACGGACCGACCACCATTGCCCTAGATCGCGCCGGCGCGTACATTGCGGCCGACCCGCCGGTTTCCGCGGGTTGAGCGTAGCACGTGAGGAGAGACGCTATGGCGTTCGGATGGCAAGGCGTGTGCCGCAAGGCTGCGCCGCGAGTGCTTGGACTGGCAGCGGCGCTTGGAGCGTCGTGCGCCTTCGCCCAGGCTTATCCCTACAAACCGATCCGCTACATCGTGCCGTTCGCTGCCGGAGGCGCGACCGACATCACTACCCGCATCCTGGCGCAACCCCTGACCGAGAGCCTGGGGCAGCAGGTGGTCGTGGACAACCGGCCCGGCGCCGGCGCCATCGTCGGCACCACCTTGCTGGCAAAAGCCCCGCCCGACGGGTATACCATCATCATGTGCGAGATCGCGCACGGCGCCAATCCCGCATTGCACGACAAGCTTCCCTATGACACGCGCAAGGATTTCGCGCCGATCGCATGGGTGGCATTGATTCCCACCGTGCTGGTGGTACCGCCCGCGTTGCCGGTACGCTCGGTGCAGGAGCTGATCGCACAAGCGCGCGCGAAACCAGGGCACCTGAACTACGCATCGTCCGGCGTCGGAAGTGCGAACTTCCTCGCCGCCGAGCTGTTCAAGAGCGAGCTCGGCCTGGACATCGTCCACATCCCGTACCAGGGCGGCGGCCAAGCGGTCGCCGCGGTATTGAGCGGACAGGCGCAAATGCTGTTCGTCACGTTGCCGCCGTCGCTCCCGCACGTCAAAGCCGGCCGGCTGCGGGTGCTGGCGATCAGCAGCGGCAAGCGGCTCGCGTCGCTGCCGGGCGTTGCGACGATTGCCGAGACGACCGGAAAGCCGATCGATATCTCGCTTTGGCTGGGAACCTTCGCCCCTGCCGCAACGCCTGCGGCGATCGTTCAGCGGCTCAACGCCGAGATCAACAAGGCGCTCGCGCTCCCGGCTACGCGCGAGCGGATGCAAGCCGTCGGCGCCGAGCCGGTAGGGGGCACGCCGCAGAAACTGGCCGAGCTGGTCGATTCCGAGATCGAGCGCTGGACCCGGACGATCAAGCCCATCATGCGCGCGAAATAGCCGAGGCTGGGCCACCTTCGGAAGGCGCAAGTCCGCCAGGAGTAATCATCCCCGGCAAACCTGGCAGACCGGGGTTTCCTGTTTTTGGCTCCAAGCGCTACCGGAACGTATCCCCGGGCTCAATCGAAACGTGTGTCGAGCCCGCTTTGCGCCATCTCGGCCGCGCGCAGCAGCGCCCGCGCCTTGTTCTCGGTCTCGGTCCATTCGCTTTCGGCGACCGAATCGGCGACGATGCCCGCGCCTGCCTGCACCAGCAGCCGCCCATCCTTCACCAGCCCAGTGCGGATCGCGATCGCCACATCCATGTCGCCCGAGAAGCTCAAGTAGCCCACGGCGCCGGCATAGATGCCGCGCTTGCTCGGCTCCAGCTCGTCGATGATCTCCATCGCCCGCACCTTCGGCGCGCCCGACACAGTCCCGGCGGGAAACGATGCCCGCAGCACGTCCATCGCGCTCATCCCGGGGCGCAGCTTCCCTTCGACGTTGGACACGATGTGCATGACGTGCGAATAGTGCTCGATGCCCATGTTCTCGGTCACGTGCACGGTGCCGAGCTGGGCGATGCGCCCCACGTCGTTGCGTCCCAGGTCCATCAGCATGACGTGCTCGGCGCGTTCCTTCGGGTCCGCGAGCAGGTCGGCGGCGAGGCGTGCATCCTCTTCACGCGTGGCGCCGCGCGGGCGGGTGCCGGCGATCGGCCGTACCGTCACGGTGTCGCCTTCGAGCCGCACCAGGATCTCCGGCGAGGCGCCCACGACCTGGTAGCCGCCGAAGTCGAGGTAGAACATGTAGGGCGAAGGATTGAGCGCGCGCAACGCCCGGTAGAGCGCGAGCGGCGAGGCGTCGAACGGCTGGCTCATGCGCTGCGAGAGCACCACCTGCATGATGTCGCCGTCGATGATGTAGCGCTTGGCCCGCTCTACCGCGGCGATGAATCCTGCGCGCGCGAATTCGCTGCTCGGATCGGCTGGCGGTCGAGGCCGCTCGGCGGGAATCGCAACGGGCTGCCGCAGCTTGTGCACCAGCTCGGCCAGCCGCGCCCGCCCGCGTTCGTAGGCATCGGGCTGCGCCGGATCGATGTAGACGATGAAATAAAGCTTGCCCTTGAGATTGTCGACCACCGCAACCTCGGTCGATGCGAGCAGCACGATATCGGGCGTATCCACGCTGTCCGGCTTGCGGGTCTGGGCGAGCCTGCGCTCGAAATAGCGCACGCAGTCGTAGCCGAAGCACCCGACCAGCCCGCCGCAGAACCGGGGCAGGGTTTCGGGCACGAACACATTGAAGCGATTGCGATAGGCAGCGACGAATTCGAGCGGGTCGTCGAGCTCGCGGCGCTCGACGACTTCGCCGTCGCGGATCTCGACGCATTCGCGCCCACGCACTTCGATCCGGTTGCCGGTCGGCAGGCCGATGAACGAATAGCGGCCGAAGCGCTCGCCCCCTTGCACCGATTCGAGCAAATAGCTGTTCGGCGCGTTGGCGAGCTTGAGATAGACGGAAAGCGGCGTGTCGAGATCGGCGAAGGTCTCGACGGTGAGTGGAATGCGGTTAAAGCCCCGGGTGGCGAGCGCCCGGAATTCGGACTCGGTCATGGCATCCTCGCAGAAGGTGTGGGTTCAGGCGCCCGGGCCGCAAGGCCGCGGGTGCGCACGGGCAACTTTCGAGCCGTGGCGCCATCGCCATCGCCATCGCCTCGCGTCGCCTGCCGACACCGTCCCGAGAATCATGGATGCTTCCGTATGAGAGCTGCTGCTTCGATGAGAGAAGGCACTATAGCATCCACGTCCAGGGAGCGTACATCGTGGCCTTCGTTATAGCCGTAGCTGACGCAAAAGACCGGGCAGCCCGCGGCGCGCGCGGCCTGGGCGTCGTTGATCGAATCGCCGATCATCAGCATCTGCGCCGGCTGCACCTGCATGCGCGCGGCCGCGTGCGTGAGCGGCTGAGGATCGGGTTTCTTCTGCGGCAGCGTATCGCCGCACACGACCACCGGGAAATAACGCGCGAATCCGATGCGCTCGAGCAACGGCCCGGTGAAGCGGGATGACTTGTTGGTGATGCAGGCCAGCGGCAGGCCCGCCCGGGTCAGCGCATCGAGTCCCTCGCGCACCCCCGGATAGATCGTGGTGGTATCGCCGTTCACGCGCTCGTAGTTGGCCCCGTACACCGCCATGGCTTTCGCCACCAATGCCTGGTCGGGCTCGGCTTCGAGCGCCGCGCGCAAGGAGCGCTCGACCAGGTTGGAGATACCTTTGCCGACGAAGGTACGCACCAGTTCGAGCTCGAGCTTCGGCAACCGCAGTTCGCCCAGGGTGTGATTGACCGCGGCACAGAGATCCTCGATCGTATCGAGCATGGTGCCGTCCAGGTCGATGGCAACAGCTCGGACAGCGAGCGGAAATTCGACCGCGCTCACGGCCCCACGCTCGCGCTTGCGCACGCACGATCGAGCTCCGCGCGCATCGCGCTGATAGTGGCCGCGTAGTCGTCGGCGCCGAAGATCGCCGTGCCGGCGACGAAGGTGTCGGCGCCGGCGAGCCCGATCTCGCCGATATTGCCGACCTTCACACCGCCGTCGACCTCCAGCCAGATGTCGCGCCCGCTACGCTCGATGCGCCGGCGCGCCTCGCGCAACTTGTCGAGCGCCTGAGGGATGAAGTGCTGGCCGCCGAAGCCGGGGTTGACCGACATGATGAGAATCAGATCCACCTTGTCCATGACGTGATCGAGATACACGAGCGGTGTCGCCGGATTGAACACCAGGCCCGCCTTGCAGCCGTGGCTGCGAATCAAGGCGAGCGTTCGGTCGATATGTTCGGAAGCTTCCGGGTGAAACGAGATGACGTTGGCACCGGCCTGGGCGAAATCCGGAACGATGCGATCCACTGGCTTCACCATCAGATGCACGTCGATCGGCGCCTCGACCAGCGGCCGAAGGGCAGCGCACACGACCGGACCGACCGTCAGATTGGGCACGTAATGGTTGTCCATCACGTCGAAGTGAATGATATCGGCGCCGGCCGCGACCACCCGTTCGACCTCGTCGCCCAGATGCGCGAAGTCGGCGGAGAGAATGCTCGGTGCGATTCGAAACGTTCGTGCCATGGCAGTCCTTGCGCCGAAGAGACTCGCCGCCAAGACAATGAGGCTGCGCGAATGATGGCCCCGATTCTAACCTAGCGTCCTGAGTCCGAGGTTCGTCGCAGCGATCGAGCATCTGCCCTGGGGCCAAGCGGGCAAAAGTGTCGAAATCGGCGCCAGACGCGAAGCGAACCACAGCCAGGTTGGACACCTGGCGAGGATTCGCGACAATGTATGGCGTCGATTCTCGACATCTTTTGCGCGGGGAATTTCGGACTCGGGACACTAGGTCGCCGTTGCGGTTCGCCGGGCGGCGAGACTCTTCGTCGGTGCTACGGACAGGCGCCCGGGACGCGCGGGATGGCTTGCCATCGATTCCGATTTGGAGTGCAATACCTCGATGAGCGAACCCGGCAAGTACGACATTCGCGTGAACGCGCGCACGACCTATCTGGCGGATCAGTCCGACGAAGCGGCCGGGCGCTACGTGTTCGCATACACCATCACCATCACCAACGCAGGCACGGTTGCGGCGCAGTTGGTCAGCCGCCAT
This sequence comes from Burkholderiales bacterium, assembly GCA_050741055.1. Lineage (GTDB taxonomy): Bacteria > Pseudomonadota > Gammaproteobacteria > Burkholderiales > WYBJ01 > WYBJ01. Next base: position 5,258 of record JBOIEI010000533.1, read on the forward strand.
TGGATCATCACCGACGCAAACGAAAAGGTGCAGGAAGTGCGCGGGCTGGGCGTGGTGGGCAGCCAGCCGCTGCTCGAGCCGCACGAGAGCTTCGAGTACACGAGCGGAACGGCAATCGCAACCGGCGTGGGTACGATGCGCGGCAGCTACCAGATGACGGCGGCGGACGGACACAAGTTCGACGCGCCGATCCCGGAGTTCACGCTCAGCATCCCGCGGGTATTGCACTGACTCGCGCGACTGCGCTGGCGCGGCAACCCGGCGCGAGAGGCGTGAAGCTTTCGACTTCGTATCGCTGGATCGCCCCGTTCTACGACGCAGTCGTGGCCGCACCGCTGGCGGCCGCCCGACGCGCAAGCCTCGCTAATGTTCCGGCCAGCGGACGCTTGCAGATTCTCTTGAGCGGCGTGGGCACGGGGCTCGACCTGCGCCATGTACCGACCTGCCATCGCTATGTCGCAACAGATCTGGTGGCAGCGATGCTCATGCGCGCGCTGCCGCGAACGCAGGGTCTCGACTGTGTGCTGGTTCGCGCCGACAGCACGCACTTGCCTTTCGAAGCGGGAACGTTCGATCTCGTCATCCTGCATCTGATCGTGGCGGTGGTCGGCGAGCCCGCATCGGTGCTGGCGGAAGCGGCGCGGGTCACGCGCCCCGGCGGCACGCTGCTCGTGCTCGACAAGTTTCTCGCCCCGTCGCGCCCGGCTCCGTTACGGCGACTGATGAGCCCGCTCGCCAGCCGGATCGCAACGCGGCTCGATGTCGTGTTCGAGGACGTGCTGGCGCGCGTGCCGGAATTGCACGTGGCCAGCGACCAACCGGCTCTGGCGGGCGGCTGGTTTCGCCGCATCGTGCTGCGCAAGAACGCCGCCTGAGCGATGTTCCGGGCTAGCGCTTGTCCTCGCTGTCCTTGTCGTGCCCGTTCTTGTCGTGCCCGGGCTGCGGCGGGGAATCTTCTTCGCGCCGCCGCGACGAACCCATGGTAAGCCAGACGATCAGCACCAGCAGGCAGAGCGCAACGAAGGCTTCGAGGGCAATGAC
>JBOIEI010000534.1:0-3617 GCA_050741055.1 Burkholderiales bacterium
CCCTCCCGGAATTTCCGCGCCGGCGGAAGGCGCAGTGTCGCCCGCTGGCAGCAACGTTTCCAGGAATCGCAGCAAGATCGGGGGAATGCGTCCGGAGCGTGCGAGAGCGCTCCAGCGCGTCAGGTCGAGCGGCTGCACGCTGAGCTGCACGTCCTGTCCGCTCGCCAGCCGATCGAAGGCGCGCATCGCCGCCGCCGGGGAGATCAGGCGGATGCCGATCTCCTCCAGGTTTCCTTGCATCTGTGCCGCCACGCCCAATCCCGCCCACGGTCCCCAATTGATGCTGAGCGCGGGTAGACCCATGCTGCGCCGGTAGTGCGCCAGGCTGTCGAGGAAGGCGTTCGACGCGGTGTAGTTGGCGTGCTCGCGCGAGCCGAGCAGAGAGGCGCCCGAGCTGAAGAGCACGAACCAGTCGAGGCTCAATCCGCGCTCGACGCCGATGCGGTGCAGGTTCCATGCTCCGCAGACCTTGGGCGCGAGCACCTGACGCAGCGATTCGGACGTTTGCCGCAGGATCGTTGCGCCCGCGTGCGTACCGGCGGCAAAGACGATTCCGCGCAACGGCCGGCCGCCGGGAATGCGCTCGATGTCGTCCATCAGCCGCTCGACTTCCCGGTGCTCGCGCAAATCCGCACGTATCACCTCGACCCGGCAGCCGCTCGCTTCGAGCTCTCGAATCGCCTCCCGCGCCGCTTCGTCTGCCCCCGAACGACTGGCAAGCACGATTTGGCCGGCACCGCGCCTGGCCAGATGCCGGGCGACGGCGAGACCCATGGCCCCCGTGCCACCGGCAATGAGGTATGCGGCCTGCGCACTGATCGGAACGGGCGGCTGCGGGCGCATCTCGCAACGCTCCAGCCGCGGCAGCAATCGTTGCCCGTTTCGTAGCGCCGCCTGTTTCTCGCCGTCGTCGCAAAGCAAGGCAGCGGCCAGAGTTTCGGCCCGCTCGGCAGCCCCTGCGGCAAGGGGGACGTCGATCAGCCCACCGCAGCGATCCGGATGCTCGAGGGCGAACGTGCGGCCGAATCCCCAGATGGCCGCGTGGGTCGGATCGACCGCCTCGCCGGCGCGCACGGCGAGTGCGCCTCTCGTCACCAGCCACAGCTGCGTATTGCCGCGGACCGAGACTAGCGCTTGCGCGGCGAGCAGGGCACGGACAACTCCGCGATTCTGGGCATGCCACATCGCATCCGGGTCGGAGTCACGGTTGGCGGTCGGATCGGCGACCAGGACCAGGTGGTCGAGCGCACCGTGGCGACGCGCTTGCTCGACAATCGCCGCGATGGCCGACGCTGACGTATCGTCACGATCCACTCGCGGCGTGAGGATCGAGCCCTGGCCGCGCGCGCCCAGCGCCTGCGCGAGCGCCGCGGCAAGATCAGGTTCATCGGCCAGTATGAGCCAGCTCTGCTGCGGAGGACCCGGGCGCGACTCCACCGCGCTAGGCCGCCACTGGACCTGGTAGTAGCAATCGCGCAACTCCGTGCGCTCACCGCCCATGGGACCGGCCCAGAAGCGCTCGTGCTGGAACGGATAGGTCGGCAGCGCCAATCTTCGCCCACGCTGAATTCCCGCCGTCATTCCGACGAAGTCCAGCGTCGTTCCATTCGCGTGCAGCTGCGCAGCGCTGGTCGACACCTGCGCGAACGCGTCGCGGCCTTTCGCGAGCGAGCTTGCCCAAAGCACCTTGTGCTCCGGGCGCCAGCTCATCTGCGCGAGCCACACCAATTCGGCCTGCGGCCCTAGCTCGAGCGCGACGTCACAGCCAACGTCCTCGAACAGCGCCTGGATCCCCTGCGCGAACCGGACCGGTTGGCGTGCCTGGCGACGCCAGTAGACCGCGTCCGGGATGTCGCCCTGGTCCAGCGGCCGTCCGGTCAGCGTGCTGATCAGCGTTGCGGTCGGTGCACCGAATGCGATGCCGTGCGCGCACGCTTCGAAGTCGTCCAGGATCGGTTCCACGCTCGGACTGTGGAAGGCGTTCGTCGCCGGCAGTCTCGAGTAATAAATCTCCTGCGCATCGAATTGCTGCGCCAGCGCGTCCAGGCGCTCGACCGGCCCGCTGATCACGGTGTTCAAGCCGTTATAGGCCGAGACATGTACCGAGGCTTCGCCCGTCAGGGCCGCCTCGACCGTCTCCATCGGCGCGGTGACGGAAAGCATGGACCCGCCCGCAGGCAGAGTCTGCATCAGGCGCGCGCGCTCGACGATCAGCCGCAGACCTTCCTCGACGCGGAATACGCCTGCGACACAGGCCGCGGCGTACTCGCCCGCGCTGTGACCGATCAAGGCGTTTGGCAACACGCCCCAGCTGCGCCATAGCGCCGCCAGCGATACCTGCAACGCATACAGCGCCGGCTGCACATAGCGTGTCTGCTTCAGCAGCGCTTCGGCTGCGGAGTCGAACATCAAGGCCGTCAGCGGCGGAGAGCCGTCTGTGCGGCCGAACGCCTCGTATGCCTCCGCGCACCGGTCCAGGCACACGCGAAAGGCCGGCACGCGCTCGTAAAGCTCGCGCGCCATGCCCGCGTACTGTAGGCCCTGGCCGGGGAACAGGAACGCGACCCGCGGGCGGCGCTCGCGCGGGGCGACGGCCGAGAAGAGCCCCGGCGTCGCCTCGCCGCGCGCGAGTGCGGCAAGCTGACGGCGAGCGGCTTCGAGGTCCGCGCAAACAAGGACTGCGCGGTGCTCGAAGTGGTTGCGGCCCCGGTTGGCGGTTTCGCAGACGTCGGCGAGACGGCTTTCGTCCGCTGCGTGCAGCCATTGCACATAGCGCCCGGCGAGGTCGCGCAATCCGGCCTCGGTTCGGGCAGAGAGCGCGAGCAGGTGTGGGCTGCCGGCAGCTTGCGGCGCGTTCGCGCCGGACGCCTCCTCGCGCGGCGCTTCTTCGCGCGGCGCCTCTTCGCGCGGCGCCTCTTCGACGACGAGGTGCGCATTGGTGCCCGCAAATCCGAATGAGCTCACGCCAGCCAGGCGCGAGCGCCCGGACGTTGCATCCCAAGGCAGCGTTTGGGCGGCGACCTGTACTGCCATCGCCGCCCACGGGATGTGCGGATTCGGCGTCCGGAAATGCAGGCTACGCGGAATCCTGCCGTGTTCCAGGGCGAGAATCACCTTGATCAATCCGGCAATCCCCGCGGCGGCTTCCAGATGTCCCAGGTTGGACTTGACCGATCCGATCAGCAGCGGCGAGTCGGCGGGGCGGCCTCGACCCAGGATCGCGTGGGCCGCCTGCACTTCGATCGGATCGCCCAGCACGGTCGCGGTGCCGTGGCACTCGAGGTACTGCACGTGCGCGGGCTCCACGCCGGCCATGCGCAATGCAGATGCGATGACGCGCGTCTGCGACGGTCCGTTGGGGGCGGTCAGGCCGCTGCTGCGCCCGTCCTGGTTGATCGCGCTGCCGCGAATCACTGCCAGAATCCGGTCGCCCGCCCGCCGCGCGTCGTTCAGGCGCTTGAGCACGACCATTCCGCAGCCTTCGCTGCGCACGTAACCGTCGGCCGCAGCATCGAAGGTTTGGCAGCGGCCCCCGGAACTGAGCAGCCGCGCCTTGCAGAACGCCACCGTGAGCTCCGGGCGCAAAACCGCGTTCACGCCACCGGCAAGCGCCATCT
>JBOIEI010000535.1:0-9724 GCA_050741055.1 Burkholderiales bacterium
CGCTGGAGCGACTCGCGCGCGGTGGCTGGCGCGAATTTCACGAGGGACGCCTCGGGGACGAGATCAGCGCGGACCTGGAAGCGAACGGATCGTACGTCACCCGGGCCGACCTCGCGCAGTACCGGCCGGAGCTGTATCCGCCGCTCGAAGGCAGCTACCGCGGCTACCTCGTGCGCTCCAACCCGCCGCCGGGCAGCGGCGCGACACTGATCGAGATGCTGCAGATCCTGGAGCACTTCGACCTGGGCCGCCTCGATCATTCGTCGGCGCGCCATATCGACCTGGTGGCACGCGCCATGGCCGCCGCGCACGTCGATCGCAACGAGTACCTGGGTGATCCGCGCTTCGCCGACGTTCCCAGCGCGATGCTCGTGTCCAGAGAGCGCGCCGCCTATTGGGCCCAGCGCATCGAGCGGGGCGAATTCCCGGGTAACGAGCGCCAGGCGCCGCCTTCGTGCACCACGCAGCTGTGCACGTTCGACGAGCTCGGCAACGCGGTTTCCCTGACGCACACGCTTGGCACGGCAGCCGGGGTCGTTACGCCCGGGTTGGGATTCAACTACAACAACTCGATGAAGCTGTTCGACCCGATCCCGGGGCGCAAGAATTCGATGGCGCCCGGCAAGGCGCGCACCACCGGGATGGTGCCCACCATTTTGTTCCGGGACGGCAAGCCGGTTCTGGTCGCCGGGGCGCCGGGCGGCAGCGTGATCATCTCTGCAACGCTGCAGGCGATATTGAACGTGGTCGATTTCGGCATGTCGCCGGTGGAGGCCGTCACCGTGCCGCGCATCCATTGCGAGGGCAAGGGCATCCATGCCGAGGCGACCATCCAGGGCGCGGTCGTCGAGGCGTTGCGTGCCCTGGGGCACAAGGTCGTGCACAGCCCGCACAGCTTCGAGCCCATCATGTCCCGGGCGCACGTCATCTCGACCCTCGGCGGACGCATGCGCGGCGGCGCCGATCCTCGCGGCGGCGCAGGCGTAGGCTATTCCTGGTGACCAGGGGTGACCGCGGGGTCAGGTCTTGCCTGTTGCACCGTCTTGCGCTCCACTGGCAAAGAGCTCCGCAATGCAACGAGCAAGACCTGACCCCCCAAAGGAGACAGCGATGAGCGATGCCGTAGCGCGCGAGAATATTTTCCCGGTGGGGATATCGAAACCGACCGGGCATTGGACCACTGTCACGACCGCTCGTCCCGGCAAGCTCGTATTCGTCTCGGGACTGACGGCAAAGAACGAGCGCGGCGAGATCGTCGGCGTGGGCGACATCCGAGCTCAGACCCGTCAGGTGTGCGAGAACCTGCAGGCTGCGATGCGCGCCGCCGGTGGCACGCTCGCCGACATCGTTCGCGTCGATGTTTTCATCAGGGAGATGACCGGCTTCAAGGAAATCCACGAACTGCGGCGCGAGTACTTCGGCCCCAACCCTCCGGCCTCGACCATGGTCGCGGTTTCGGCCTTCACGCATCCCGACATGCTGATCGAGATCAATGCCATCGGGGTGTTGCCGTAGCGCACGCTCACTGCGGCACCCTCTCCGGCCGCACCTTCACTGCGGCACGCTTCCCTGCCGCGGCTCGATCGGCAGCTTGCGGTGAAACCCACACGCCTGCTCGAACTGCGCCGCGGCAGCGAGCGCGATCGCCTCGCCGCGCGCCGGCGCGATGATCTGCAGGCCGACCGGCCGCCCATGCTGGTCGAAGCCACACGGCACCGACACCGCGGGGCAGGAAGTCAGCGTTATCGCCGAGGTGAGCACGCTGCCGGCGATGTAGTTGGTGAGCTCGACGCCGTCGATCTGGTTGCGCGCTCGCTGCATCACATCCCACGCCGGTGTCGGCGCACCCGGCGTGACGAGCACGTCCCAGTCGCGGAAAAACGCGGCGAAGCGGCGAAACAGTGCGGCGCGCTCGCGCTCCGCCCAGGCAAGTCGGCTCGGCGTGCTCGCAAGCCCCTGCTCGGTGTTCCAGATGATATCGGGCTTGACCAGATCGCGATGCGTCTGAAGCTGCAGCTCGCGATCGACCACGAAATGCTGCGAGCGCAGCGCGAGGAACACGTCTTCGACCGGGCCAAGCTCGGGGAAAGCTTCTGCGACCATGGAGCCCGCGGTTTCGAACCGCCGCACCTCGCGGGCGCAGATTTCGCGCGTCTCGCGATCCACAGGCACGCGGCCGCCGTAATTGGCGGTAAACGCGATGCGCAAGCGACTTGGCGGTACCGCCACCGCGGCGGAGAACGAGCTGGCCGGCGCATCGAACGTGAGCGGGTCGAACTCGCAGTGTCCCGCCATCGCGTCGAGGAAAAGCGCGAGGTCCACGACGTTGCGAGCCATCGGTCCCTGCACCGAAAGCGGCGAGAACAGGTTGTTCGCCGTCCCGCGCGTCACCCGTCCGGGCGAGGGACGTATGCCGGCCACGCCGCAGAGCGTCGCCGGCCCGCGCAGCGAGCCGCCGTGATCCGAGCCATGCGCGAGCCAGGCCATGCCCGTCGCGAGCGCCACCGCCCCGCCGCCGGTCGAGCCCCCGCAGGTGAGCGACGTGTTCCACGGATTGCGCGTGCGCCCGAACACTTCGTTGAAGGTGTTGCTGCCGGCGCCGAACTCCGGCGTGTTCGACTTGGCGTAGACGATGCCGCCCTTGCGCTCGATGCGCGCGACCAGCGGGTGCGAGGCCGCCGGCACATGATCGCGAAAGATCGGCGAACCGTATGTCGTGCGAACGCCGCCGACATCGACGAGATCCTTGATCGCCACCGGCAGCCCCCCGAGCCAGCCCGGCTCGCACTGCGCTTCACGCCGCCGTCCCGCCATCAGCTCGCGTGCATGCGAGCGTGCCCGCTCGAAGCACAGCGTCGGCAGTGCGTTCACCGCGCCGTCCACGGCGGCGATGCGTGCTTCCAGCGCGTCGATGAGCTCGAGCGGGGAGACCTCCTTTCGCTCGAGCCGCGTCACGACCGCCGAGGCGGACAGCCGGATTACATCGTCAACCATTTGTCTTCCTCCATACTCGACAGCATCCGAGCAAGCTCGGACACGCCGATTCTGCGTCCGTCGCTCTGGCGCCAGCAGCGCATGCCCACAGACTACACGAACGCCGCCGGCCGCGCGCAAGCGTTGTGCGGCAGGTGCGCTGGGCTGAACGAAACCCGTCTCGAAGCGCGGTTCGTCGGCGATGCCAGCCCGGCGGAACACAAGACCTGACCCACACACGCCCCACCATCTGCTATCCTGACTCCGTCAAGCCGCCAAGGAGGGCATCATGAAATATCGCAAGCATGAGGCCAAGGAATACGCCCGCGAGCCCCTGAAGGGTGTATGGACCGCGCTGCCGTACAACTTCACCGAGGACGACCGGCTCGACGAAGCGGCCATCGCGTACAACCTGGAGCACTCCATCTCGAAGCTGAAGGTCGCGGGCCATTACTGCTCGGGCAACGTCGCCGAGTTCTGGGCGCTGACCAACGAAGAGCGCATGCGCGCTCACGAGATCAACGCCGAGGTCACCAAGGGCCGCGTGCCGCTGATCGCCGGCTGCCATCACCAGAATCCGTACGAAGTCGTGAAGCTGTGCCAGCATGCCGAAGCGATCGGCATCGATTTCGCGATCGTGCTCACACCGTACCAGGCGGCGCACTGCGACGACGCGGTATACGAGTTCTATCGCTTCATCGCCGAGCACACCAACATCGGCCTGATTCTCTTCAACATCCCCGCGCACTACTACCCGATCTCCGCACCGCTGGCGAAACGTCTGGCGAAGATCCCGAACGTCTGCGGCTTCAAGCAAGGCGGTCCGCAGCCGGCCGCGACCATTCGGCTGCGCCAGGTGATCGGCTCGGAGATCGTCGTGAGCGTGGCCGACGAGAATCCGTGGCTGCACAACATCGGCGTGTTCGAGGACCGCTGGCTGTTGAACTTCTGCCCGCATCTGTATCAGGTGCCCGGCTATCTGCCCGTGCACGACTACACCGAAGCGGCGCTGGCCGGCGACTACAACAAGGCGGTCGCGATCGCACGCAGCATCAATCCCATTCGCGAGGTGCATGCCAAATGGATCACCGGCTACGGGGGCGGCAACAGCCGGCTGCCCTCGCACGAGCAGAAGATCTGGATGGAGATGATCGGCATGAAGGGCGGCGGCGTGCGTCCGCCCTGCACCCGCATGGCGCCCGAGACCGAGCAGGAATTGCGCGCCGACCTGGAAGCAACCGGCTTGCCGGCGAAGGCGCGGGCCGCGGCAGCAAGAGCTGAGGGCGAGCGTCGCGCCGCTTAGCCCGTCCGGCATCCAGGGGTGAGAAGCGGGCACGTCGACCGTCCCGCTTCCTTCACTCGCGTCTGCCCGAGGATATCCGCCTGCGCGCCTGGCGCACGTTCCGGCTGTCCCTGCTTGCGCCTTGATCGCCCCACGATCGTTTGGAATGCCTGGCAACGCGCGCGATGAAGTCAGTCAGAAGAGCGCTGGCCATGGTTCGCGCCTTCTCCATGAGCCGTAGCGGGGCAACGCGGCGGCTGGCTTGCGCGATGCGCGTGCTGCTTGCGGCCGCAAGTTTCATCGCCGCTTGCCTCATCGCCGCTTCGGCTTTCGGCCAGGCGTTTCCGTACAAGCCGATCCGCATGGTTACCGAGCTCGCGGCCGGGACCGGTGGCGACATCTTTCTGCGGCGACTGCTGCCGGGCATGTCCGCCGCGCTCGGGCAGCCCGTCGTCCTGGACAATCGGCCCGGCGCGGGCGGCGTGGTCGCAGTCGAAGCCGTCGTGCGCGCCGCGCCCGACGGCTATACCGTGCTCGCGGCATCGCAGAACGCCCTCGTCATGGGCAGGTTCCTGTCGAAAACGAACAAGGTGGACGTGTTCAAGGACTTCGTGCCCATCACCCAACTGTGGAACGCCACGACGCTCCTCGTCGCCGGCCCGAGCTCGCCGGTGAAGTCGATCCCCGAATTGCTCGAGTACGCCAAGGCAGGCATGCAACGTCTCGTATGGGACCTCGGGATTCGGCACCTCGCATCACTTCACCGGCGAAGCGATCCAACAGCTCACCGGGGTTCGACTGGTGCACGTTCCCTACAAGGGCGGGGTCGGTTCCATGCAGGCGGCCATGACGGGCGAGGTCGACATCGCCATCGGTTTCGGCGCGACGGCGCTGCCGTTCGTGCGTACCGGCAAGGTGCGCCTGCTCGCCACCGTCCAGGGAAAGCCCTTTGGCGGCATGCCCGACGTCCCTGCCCTGGCGGATGTCATATCGGGCTTCGAGCCACCGCCGTCCTGGCTCGGCGTGTTCGGGCCAGCCGGTCTGCCGACTCGAGTGGTCGCGCGCTTGCGAAGCGGAATCATCGATTCGCTCCAGGCGCCCGGGACACGCGCAAGGAGCAGCGAGGAGGGACTGGAACTGGTAGGCAATTCTCCTTCGGAATTCACGGCGCAGCTCAGAAGGCAGACTGAGCTCATCGGCCGCATCGCGAAGGCCATTCAGATCCCGCGAAGCTCGCATTGAAAGGCTTTCGGTACGTACTCGGCGAACCTCGAGCAGCGGGTGTTCGACTCGCGACCGGGGGTGCTGCGCGTTTTCCTCCTGCCGTACGATTGCGTACCGGAGTCCGCTGGAGAATGCGATGAGGACCTATCAGGGTTCGTGTCACTGCGGCAGGGTTCGCTTCGAGGTGGATGCGCAGATCGATCATGTCCGGGTCTGCGACTGCTCGATCTGCCGCCGGCGTGGTGCACTCAATCACCGCGTCCCCAAGGAAAATCTGCGCTTGCTGACGCCCTGGGACGAGCTGGTCCTGTACCAGTGGGGATCGCGAACCGCAAAGGACTACTTCTGCCCGGCATGCGGCATTCTGCCCTTCCGCCGTCCGAGCGACCCGACTTCCCGGGAGCTGGAGGAAGGCGTGCAGCCCTTCGATGGCTGGACGATCAACGTCCGCTGCCTCGACGGCATCGACCTCGATTCGATTCCCGTGCGCCGGATATTCGGCAGCAGGATCGTGCACGACGCCTGAAAGGATGCGAACTTGGGGGCTTGCGAACTGGGCTCGCGGCGCAAAGGTCCCATAGATGGAGGAGCAAACCTTGCACGCTGCAAAAGGAGGTTCCATGCCGGCAAGCACTCCCGCGGATATCTGCCGCATCTTTCGGCAAGCGATGGCCACAGGCGACATCGATGCGGTGCTCGCAATCTACGATCCGGAAGTCGTCTTTCTGAACAAGTCGGGCGAAGCGATCAAGGGCAAGCAGCAGCTGCGGGAAGAGCTTGCCCCGCTTGTCGCAGCAAAGGCCGACTTTGCATTCGACATCAAGCAGATCGTCGAGTCCGCAGACATCGCGCTGATGCACACGCAGTGGCAGGTCTCGCACCCGCAGCCGATGTCGGTGTATGCGATCGAGGTCGCCCGGCGTCAACCCGATGGCACATGGTGCTGGCTCATCGGCGACCCGTTTACCGTCGGCAAAGTCTCCGGCTCCCTGGCCCACGCACAGCCGGAACAGGACGACAGCGTCTAGATCAGTCCCAAGGCCACCATCGCGTTGGCAACCTTGATGAAGCCGGCGATGTTGGCGCCGACCACGTAGTTGCCCGAGGCGCCGAACTCTTCCGCGGTCTCGTAGGTGTCTTCGTGGATGCGGGTCATGATCTCGTCGAGCTTTTTTTCGGTGAATTCGAAGGTCCACGAATCGCGGCTCGCATTCTGCTGCATCTCCAGGGCGGATGTCGCCACACCGCCGGCGTTGGCTGCCTTGCCGGGACCGTACGCGATCTTTGCATCGAGGAAGATCCGCACGCCTTCGGGCGTGGTCGGCATGTTCGCGCCCTCGCCGACCGCGATGCAGCCGTTCTTCACCAGCGTCATGGCGTCCCGGCCGTTGAGCTCGTTCTGCGTGGCGGAGGGCATGGCCACGTGGCACGGGACTTCCCAGATGTTGCCGCCTTCGAGATAGTGGGCGTCCTTGTGCCGCGCGCCGTAGTCGGCGATTCGGCGCCGCTCGACTTCCTTCAACTGCTTCACCAAGTCGAGGTCAATGCCGCGCTCGTGGATCACGACGCCGTGGGAATCCGAGCAAGCGATCACCTTGGCGCCGAGCTGCTGCAGCTTCTCCATCGTGTAGATCGCGACGTTGCCCGCGCCTGAGACGACGCAGGTCTTGCCGTCGAGACCGGTCTTGCGCGCCTTCAGCATTTCGCGCACGAAATACACCGCCCCGTACCCGGTCGCTTCCCTGCGCACCAGCGATCCGCCCCAGCCGATGCCCTTGCCGGTGAGAACGCCGGACTCGTAGCGGTTGGTGAGGCGCTTGTACTGCCCGAAGAGATATCCGATCTCACGTCCGCCGACACCGATGTCGCCCGCCGGCACGTCGCAGTATTCGCCCAGATGGCGATACAGCTCGGTCATGAAGCTCTGGCAAAAGCGCATGACCTCGGCGTCCGAGCGTCCTTTGGGATCGAAATCCGAGCCGCCCTTGCCGCCGCCGATCGGCATGCCGCTGAGCGCGTTCTTGAACACCTGCTCGAAGCCGAGGAACTTGATGATGCCGAGGTATACCGAAGGGTGGAAGCGCAAGCCGCCTTTGTACGGACCGATCGCGCTGTTGAACTGAACGCGGAAGCCGCGGTTGATATGCACCTCGCCCCGGTCGTCCTGCCACGGCACACGGAAAATGATCTGGCGCTCGGGCTCGCAGATGCGCTCGATGATCTTCTGTTCGGAGTACTCCGGGTATTTCACCAGTACGGGGCCGAGCGACTCGAGCACTTCCTTCACCGCCTGGTGGAATTCGTCCTCGCCCGGATTGCGGGCAATGACCTGCCGATAGATCGCTTCGATGCGCTCGGAGAGCACTGTCGTCATAGCAAAGTCCTTAAAGCGTCGCGCAAAGACTCACTCGCAAGCGGCGCGCCCAGACGCGACTACGCTGCTGTCCTGCCGCCATGGGAAGTCATGGATGCGGGGAATCCACTTGTCCGCGCTTGCGCGCTTCCCGCCCTCCTTGTCAGGAGGGCAAGGCCAGGCGGGCAAGGCCAGGCGAGATCTTCTCCCCTCCTCGTCGAGAAGGGGTGCCGGCGAAGGAGGCGCGGTGGTCAGTCTGTAAACCAGGCGCCGCGTCCCGCACGCGGCGCGCACAACTCCGGGCGCGGAGCGCCCGAAGGGAGCGGCGATTATAGGCGATCAGACATTCGAGGCCTTGATCTCGCGCAATTGTCCGCCCTGCTGCGCCACGTTGCGCAGCAGGTTCGACGGCCGCCAGCGCTCGCCGTAACGCTGGTGCCAGGCTTCGATCTGCTCGTACACCGCCTTCGAGCCGATCTGGTCGGCCCAGAACATGAGCCCGCCGCGATAACGCGGAAAGCCGAAGCCGTGCAGCCACATCACGTCGACGTCGCTGGCGCGCAGTGCCTTGCCTTCCTCCAGGATCTTGCACGCTTCGTTCACCGACGCGAACAGCAGCCGGCGCAGAATCTCTTCTGGCGTGAACGCGCGCTGCTCGATGCCCATCTCCTTCGCGACTTCCTGGATGACGCGCTTCACTTCCGGATCGGGATGCGGCGTGCGATCGCCCGGCTGGTAGCGATACCAGCCGGCGCCGGTCTTCTGACCCTTGCGGCCCAGCTCGACCAGCCGGTCCGGAATCGGCAGCTTGCGGTAGTTCGGGTCTGCCGCAGCGCGGCGGCGGCGTGAGGCATGGCTGATGTCGAGCCCAGCCAGATCCCCGACTGCAAACGGCCCCATGGGATAGCCGAAGTCGACCATCACCTTGTCCACCTCTTCCGGCGCCGCGCCCTCCTCGATCATCAGGTTCGACTCGGTGACCATCGGAGCGCGGCTGCGGTTGGCGACGAAGCCGTCGGTGTTGCCCGCCCATGCGGCGATCTTGCCGATCGAGCGGCCGAGCTTCATCGCAGTCGCGATGGTGGTCGGCGAGCTCTTCTGCCCGACGACGACCTCCAGCAGCTTCATCACGTTCGCCGGACTGAAGAAGTGCGTCCCTGCCACCAACTCCGGGCGCTTCGTCACGGAGGCGATGGCATCGATGTCGAGCGCGGAGGAATTGGTGTAGAGCAGCGCGCCGGGCTTCATCACCCCGTCGAGCTTCGCGAACACCTGCTTCTTGACGTCCATCTCCTCGAACACCGCCTCGATCACCACGTCGCAGTCGGCAATGGCCTCGTAGCTGTCCACCGATAGGATGCGCGGCAGGCGCTTGTCCATCTCCTCCTGCTTCAGGCTCCCGCGCTTCACGCTGGTGGCATAATTGTCCCTGACACGCTGCATGCCCTTCGCCATCGCTTCCGGCGTAACCTCGAGGATCTTCACCGCCATGCCGAAGTCGGCGAAGCACATGGCGATGCCGCCGCCCATCGTCCCGGCGCCGATCACCGCCACGGATTTGATCTCCGGCAACGGCGCGTCTTTGGCAAGGCCGGGGATCTTCGATACTTCGCGCTCGGCGAAGAACGCGTAGCGCAAACCGCGCGCTTCGTCGGAATTCTCCAGCTCGGTGAAAAGGCGCCGTTCGGTCTTCACGCCCTCGTCGAACGGCTCGGACACCGCAGCCTCGACCGCGGCGATGCAGTGATATGGCGCCTTCTGGTTGCGCGCCTTGCGCGCGATCGATTTGCGCATCGCCTCGAACATGCCGGGATCGGATTTCGTTTCAGCGAGCTTGTCGGTCTTGTCGCGCACGCGCGGCAGCGGCCGGCGAGCGGCGATGCCCCTGGCGT
>JBOIEI010000536.1:0-6132 GCA_050741055.1 Burkholderiales bacterium
CGCCTGCTGAGCATCATTCACGACAACACCCAGCGGCTCGACCGTATGGTGCAGGATGTTCTCAAGCTCAATCGGCGCGACCGCGCGCACACCGAACACTTCTCCATCGCCGACTTCCTGCGCACCTTCGCGCAGCAATTCTGCAGCATCGAGCGCATCGATGTAGAGGTCCTGCGCCTGGAGATTTCGCCGCAGAGTGCCATTGGGCCCGCGGTCAGCTTCGACCGCAGCCATCTCAATCAGGTGATGTGGAATCTGTGCCGCAACGCGCTGCGCTATTGCCGGGGCCTTCCGGGCAGCATCGTCGTTCGGGTCGACCATGGCGCCCGCGCCGATAGAGTAAGATTGAGCGTGGTCGACGATGGCCCGGGCATCGCGGCGCAGTACCGGGTGCACTTGTTCGAGCCGTTCTTCACCACGGTCGCGACCGGCACGGGGCTTGGGTTGTATATCGCCCGCGAGGTATGCGAGGCGAACGGCGCGTCGCTGGAATATGTCGAATCGGCGGCTGGAGGGCATTTCTGCGTGGAGTGTCGGAGAGTCGAACCTGTCTGATTCGGATTCGCGCCCAATGAATGCTCGTGTCCTGGTGGTCGACGACGAGGCAGACATTCGCGAGCTGCTGTCCATGACGCTCACACGTATGGGGTTGAGCGTGGACGCGGCGGGAACCGGCTTCGAAGCCGAGCAGCTCCTGCAGCGCAGCCGATACGATCTGTGCCTCACCGACATGCGCTTGCCCGACGGCGACGGGCTCGATCTGCTCGAGCATGTCAACCGTCATTATCCGAACACGCCGGTTGCGGTCATAACGGCGTTCGGCAGTGCGGAGAATGCGGTCGCCGCCCTCAAGGCGGGGGCCTTCGACTATATCGCCAAGCCGGTCGCGCTCAACCAGTTGCGCGCGCTGGTGCAATCGGCGCTCAAGTTGCCGCCCGCTGCCGACAAGGGCCGGAAGGGCGGCGGGACGGAAAGTCCGAATCCGGCTTATCCCGAACTGCTCGGCGAATCGCCGCTCATGCAGCAGACGCGGGCGGTAATCGCCAAGCTCGCCCGCAGCCAGGCGCCCATCCACGTGCGAGGCGAATCGGGCAGTGGCAAGGAGTTGGCCGCGCGCCTGATCCATCTGCACGGCCCGCGCCGGGATAAGCCGTTCGTACCGGTCAACTGCGGCGCCATCCCGGAATCGCTGATGGAAAGCGAGTTCTTCGGCTATCGCAAGGGCGCGTTCACCGGCGCCGATGCCGACCGCGACGGCTTTTTCCAGGCGGCCAGCAGTGGCACGCTATTCCTCGACGAGGTCGCCGAGCTCCCGGTCTCGATGCAGGTGAAACTGCTGCGCGCCATCCAGGAAAAGAAGGTTCGCAAAGTCGGTTCCACGCAGGAGGAGCCGGCGGATGTGCGCATCATCAGCGCGACCCATCAGAATCTGAGCGAATGCGCGGAAGCGGGCAAGTTCCGGCAGGACCTCTACTACCGGTTGAACGTGATCGAGCTCAAGATGCCCGCGCTGCGGGAAATCCCCGAAGACATTCCGCTTCTGGCCGAATCGATCCTGGTAAGGCTCGACGCCGGCGCCGCAGACCGGCCCGCGACGCTCTCCGAGGGCGCTTTGCGGGCGCTGCAGTCCTATTCCTTTCCGGGCAACGTGCGCGAGCTGGAGAATGTGCTGGAACGCGCGCTCGCCTTGAGCACATCCGAAGCCATCGAGGCGTCGGATCTGCAGCTTTCGCAGCCGACGGCGGCGGCGGTTGCGGCCGGCTCGGCGCCCATGAACCTGCAGGACCATCTCGACCGGGTCGAGCGCGAAGCGATTCTCGATGCGCTCGAAAGAACGCGCTTCAACCGCACCGCGGCCGCGAAGCTGCTCGGCATCACGTTCCGGGCATTGCGCTACCGCATGGCGCGCCTCGGACTCAACGAAGAGCTCGAGCCCAAGCTCTGAGCGGCAGGATCGGAGCCCGAATTCAACTTGGCCCGAACCCAAGCCCATGTATCGAGTTGGAGTTTGCCGCAGCCGTTCGGACCGACCACGCCGATGCGCTCGCCGGGCCTTGTGGCGGCGCAGGTCGTAGTGCAGGCCGTGAGCTAGCCGTGCCCGCGCGCCGTCCCCTGGTTGCCCCGCGGCGCTTGCGCATGAGCGCGGGCGGCTGGCTCGTCGGCGCGCGGCGCATCGAGTCGCCGAACTGCGACCAGCGCCCGGACGCCACTGCGCTCGAGCTGATCGTGATCCACGGCATCAGCCTGCCTCCGGGGGAGTTCGGCGACGATCACGTCGAGCGGCTTTTCACCAATACGCTCGATCCCGCAGCGCATCCGTACTTCCGTGCACTTCAGGAGCTACGGGTGTCGGCCCATTTCCTCGTTCGCCGCGATGGCGAGCTGGTGCAATTCGTCTCCTGCCTTCGACGCGCATGGCACGCGGGAGCGTCCTGCTGGCGCGGCCGCAGCGCGTGCAACGACTATTCCATTGGCATCGAATTCGAGGGCGCCGACGACGTTGTCTACGAAGCCGCGCAATACCGCGCAGGGACAGCGCTGATCACCGCCTTGCGGGCGGCCTATCCGATCCGGGGAATCGCCGGTCACTGCCACGTCGCGCCCGGGCGCAAGACCGATCCCGGGGCATGTTTCGACTGGTCCGCGCTGGGTCAGCCCGCCGAGCTCTTCGAGCACTGAGCGTCGTCGCACGGGCTTCATGGCCCGCGCGCGCTCCCGCTTCCCTGTCCGTGTGCGATCTGCGCAACGCCGCCGCAGGGCCTGCCCGCGTGCCTGCGGAATCTGTTGACAACGCTTTCGCAGCTACTAGAATTAGTTCAATCCTCGAGTCGAGCCACAACATATAGTGGTTTTTCTGCTTCGGCTCACGTAAGTCCTTCGCTTTACAAAAATAAGTAGATAAAGCACCCGCCCAAGGAGACCGCACATGCATGTCGCGACCGAATCTCTCGCCTCGGCGCCGAGCGTCAATCCCGACGTCGAAGCGTCCACCCCCGAACGCGATGCGCGCTTCGCGCAGTACAAGGTGATACGCCGCAACGGAGCGGTGGTCGGTTTCGAGCCGTCGAAGATTTCGATCGCGCTGACCAAGGCCTTCATCGCCGTCAACGGCGGGGTCGGTGCGGCGTCCGCGCGCATCCGCGAACTGGTCGCGCAGCTGACCGCGGCGGTGGTGAACACGCTCGTTCGCCGGCGTCCGGAGGGCGGCACATTTCATATCGAGGACATCCAGGACCAGGTCGAGCTCGCCCTCATGCGCGGCGGGGAGCACGAAGTCGCCCGCGCCTACGTGCTGTATCGCGAGTCCCGTGCGCAGGAGCGCGCGCGGCAGCGCGAATCGCATATGGCTCCCGCTGCCCAGCCGTCGATCCACGTGATCGATGCTGGCGTAAGGCGCCCGCTCGATCGGGACGCTCTGAGGGCGCTGGTGGAGGAAGCCTGCGAAGGTCTCGGGACGGACGTGAGCGCCGATCCGATCCTGCATGCGACCTCGCGTGATATCTACGACGGCATACCGATGAACGAGGTGCGCAAGTGCGTGGTCCTGGCGGCACGCTCGCTGATCGAGTCCGAGCCCGCTTACAGCTTCGTCACGGCGCGCTTGCTGCTGAACGACCTGCGCCTGGAGACCCTGGGCCGCGAGGTGCGCCATGCCGGTATGAAGAAGGGCTATGCCGAGGCGTTTCCCGAGCTCATCCGCGCGGGCATCGCCGCCGAGCTACTGGACCCGCGCTTGGGCGAATACGATCTCGGCTGCCTGGCGGCGGCGCTCGACCACAATCGCGATCTCAAGTTCGGCTACCTGGGCCTGCAGATCCTTTACGACCGCTACTTCCTGCACGTTCGCGGCCGCCGCATCGAGTTGCCGCAAACCTTCTTCATGCGCGTCGCGATGGGCCTTGCCCTGAACGAGAAAAAGGAGGAGCGCGAGGCACGCGCCATCGAGTTCTACAACGTTCTGTCGAGCTTCGATTTTATGAGCTCGACGCCCACCCTGTTCAATTCGGGGACGCGCCGCTCGCAGCTTGCCAGCTGCTATCTCACCACGGTGCCGGACGACCTGGACGGGATCTACGAGTCGATCAAGGAAAACGCCATGCTGCAGAAGTATGCGGGCGGCATCGGCAACGACTGGACGCCGGTGCGGGCGCTCGGAGCGCACATCAAGGGAACCAACGGCAAGTCGCAGGGCGTGGTGCCGTTCCTGAAAGTGGTGAACGACACCGCGGTCGCGGTCAATCAGGGGGGCAAGCGCAAGGGCGCCGTCTGCTCGTACCTGGAAACATGGCATCTGGATGTCGAGGAATTCCTCGAGCTGCGCAAGAACACCGGCGACGATCGGCGCCGCACGCACGACATGAACACGGCCAACTGGGTCCCGGACCTGTTCATGAAGCGAGTGATGGAGGCGGCCGAGTGGACTCTGTTTTCGCCGTCCGACGTGCCGGACCTGCACGAGAAGCACGGGCGCGATTTCGAACAGGCCTACCTCGCCTACGAGGCGAAGGTCGCGCGCGGCGAGCTCACCTTGTTCAAGCGCATTCCTGCGGTGCAGTTGTGGCGGCGCATGCTGTCCATGCTGTTCGAGACGGGGCATCCCTGGATCACGTTCAAGGACCCGTGCAATCTGCGCTCGCCGCAGCAGCACGTCGGGGTCGTGCACAGTTCCAACCTGTGCACCGAGATCACCCTGAACACCGGCCCGGACGAGATCGCGGTGTGCAACCTGGGCTCGGTCAACATGCTGGCGCATCTCGATCGCGAGGAGCGTTGCATGGATCTCGACAAGCTGCGCCGCACCATCGGCACCGCCATGCGCATGCTGGACAACGTCATCGACCTCAACTACTACTCGGTCGGGAAGGCGCGCAACTCCAACTTCAAGCACCGGCCGGTCGGCCTGGGGATCATGGCGTTCCAGGATTGCCTGCACGCCCTGCGGATTCCCTACGCATCGGCCGAGGCGGTCGAGTTCTCCGATCGCTCGATGGAGGCGATTGCCTACTGCGCCTACTGGGCATCGACCGACCTGGCCGAGGAGCGCGGCCGCTATGCGACCTTCGGCGGATCGCTCTGGGATCGCAGCATCCTGCCGCACGAGACGCTCGGGCTTCTGGCCGAGCAGCGTGGCGGCTACGTCGAGGCCGACACCTCGACGCGGCTCGACTGGGAGGCGCTGCGTACCCGCATCGCGCGGGTCGGCATGCGCAACTCCAATTGCCTCGCCATTGCGCCGACTGCGACCATTGCGAATATCACCGGAGTTTCGCAATCGATCGAGCCGACGTTCCAGAACCTGTACGTGAAGTCCAACCTCTCCGGCGAGTTCACCGTCGCCAACCAGTACATGGTCGAGGACCTGAAGCGGCTGAACGTCTGGGACGAGGTCATGATCTCCGACCTGAAGTACTTCGACGGCAGCCTCGCGAAGGTCGACCGGGTGCCGCCTGAAGTGCGCACGCTGTACGCCACGGCATTCGAGGTCGAACCGCGCTGGCTGGTCGAATGCGCGGCGCGGCGGCAGAAGTGGGTGGACCAGTCGCAGTCCCTGAATCTGTATATGGCGGGCGCCTCCGGCAAGCGACTCGATGACACCTACAAGCTGGCGTGGCTGCGCGGCCTCAAGACCACTTATTACTTGCGCACGCTGGGCGCTACGCACACCGAGAAGTCCACGGGGCGCGTGGGCGCGCTCAACGCCGTTCCCGCCGCCGACGAGTCCGGCGCGGAGCTCAAGGTGTGCTCGATCGACGACCCCGAGTGCGAAGCTTGCCAATAGACAGGCAGCGAAAAGCCAGGCAGCGGGCGCCGGCGCGGCGCCCACCGAACGATACGTAGCGATCAGGAGCAAGGGATGCAGTCATTCGAACAAGAAATGAACACCGCCGCAGTCGGCATCGAGGGGTCCGCTCTGATCGGCGGGCAGCAGCCGGGAGAGCCCGGCGAGTTCCGCCGCATCTCGGTCGAGGACAAGCGCGTCATCAACGGCCAGACCGACGTCAACCAGCTGGTGCCTTTCAAGTACAAGTGGGCCTGGGAGAAATACCTGTCGGCATGCGCGAATCACTGGATGCCGCAGGAGATCCCGATGAGCCGGGATATCGCACTATGGAAAGACGCGCGGGCACTGAG
>JBOIEI010000537.1:0-14119 GCA_050741055.1 Burkholderiales bacterium
CCAAGGTCCCGATCGTGATCGATTCGTCCAAGTGGAGCGTGATCGAAGCGGGGCTGAAGTGCGTCCAGGGCAAGGGCATCGTCAACTCGATCAGCATGAAGGAGGGCAAGGACGAGTTCGTGCGCCAGGCGAATCTCGCCCGCAAGTACGGTGCGGCGGTGATCGTGATGGCTTTCGACGAGCAAGGGCAGGCCGACACGCTGGAGCGCCGGATCGACATCTGCACGCGCTCGTACCGCATCCTGATCGACGAGGTGGGGTTCGATCCCGAGGACATCGTTTTCGATCCGAACATCTTCGCCATCGCGACCGGGATCGAGGAGCACGCCAACTACGCCAAGGATTACATCGAGGCGACCCGAATCGTCCGCCAGACGCTGCCGTACGCGAAGGTGAGCGGCGGTGTCTCGAACGTCTCTTTCTCGTTCCGCGGCAACGACCCGGTGCGCGAGGCGATCCACACCGCCTTCCTTTATCACGCCATCAAGGCCGGCATGACCATGGGCATCGTCAACGCCGGGCAGATCGGCGTGTACGACGACATTCCGAAGGAGCTGCTGGAGCACGCCGAGGATATTCTCTTCAACCGCCGCCCCGACGCGGCCGAGCGCATGGTCGCGTTCGCCGCGACGCTCAAGGGCGAGAAGAAGACCGAAGCCCAGGAACTGGTGTGGCGCGGCGGCTCGGTCGAGGAGCGCATCACGCATGCGCTGGTGCACGGAATCACCACGCATATCGTCGAGGACACCGAGGAGATCCGCGTCAAGCTCGGCAGTCCGCTGAAGGTGATCGAAGGCCCGCTCATGGACGGCATGAACGTGGTCGGGGATCTGTTCGGCGCGGGCAAGATGTTCTTGCCGCAGGTGGTGAAGTCGGCGCGCGTGATGAAGCAGGCGGTCGCGTACCTCGAGCCCTATCTGCAGGCGGAGAAGGCCAAGTCGGGCGACAGCAAGCCGAAGGGCAAGATGGTGGTCGCCACGGTCAAGGGGGACGTGCACGACATCGGCAAGAACATCGTCGGCGTCGTTCTCCAGTGCAACAACTACGAGGTGATCAACCTGGGCGTCATGGTGCCCGCGCAGAAGATCCTCGCGGTCGCGCGCGAGGAGAAGTGCGACATGGTGGGCCTGTCGGGTCTCATCACGCCATCGCTCGAGGAAATGGCGCACGTCGCGCGCGAGATGGAGCGCGAGGGTTTCGAGCTGCCGCTGCTGATCGGGGGCGCCACCACCTCGCGGGTGCATACGGCGGTGAAGATCGCGCCGAACTATCACGGGCCGGTGGTATGGGTGCCGGACGCTTCGCGCAGTGTAGGGGTGGCCTCGAACCTGTTGTCGCGGGACTTGCGCGAGGGCTATCTCGCCGAAGTCAAGACCGACTACGAGCGCATCCGCGCGCAGCATGCGGCCAAGCAAGGCCCCGGTCCGCTGCACAGCCTCGCCGATGCGCGTGCGCACGGCTTCAAGGCCGACTGGCAGAGTTACGCGCCGCCGCAGCCGGCCTTCATCGGCCGACGCGAATTCACGGACTATGATCTGCGCGATCTCATCCGCTACATCGACTGGGGGCCGTTCTTCCAGACCTGGGAGCTCTCGGGGCCGTATCCGAAGATTCTGGAGGATCCGGTCGTCGGCGAGCAGGCGCGCGCCGTCCTGGCCGACGCGCAGGCGATGCTCGAGCGGATCGTGCAGGAACGCTGGCTCACCGCCAACGGCGTCGTTGCGCTCCATCCGGCGAACAGCATCAACGGCGGCGACGACATCGCGATCTATGCCGACGAGCAACGCGCCCGGACTCTGATGGTGTGGCACAACCTGCGCCAGCAAACGGTCAAGGCGGCCGACCGGGTGAACTGGTGCCTGGGCGACTTCGTCGCGCCGCGCGCCAGCGGAGTCGCCGACTACATCGGCGCCTTCGCCGTCACGGCGGGCATCGGCATCGAAGAGCGCGTGCGCGCCTTCGAACAAGCGCACGACGACTACAACGCGATCATGCTGAAGTCGCTCGCGGACCGCCTGGCCGAAGCGTTCGCCGAGGCGCTGCACGAGCGCGTGCGCAAGGCGCTGTGGGGGTACGCGTCCGACGAGGCGCTCTCCAGCGAGGATCTCGTTCGCGAGCGCTATCGCGGCATCCGGCCCGCGCCCGGCTACCCGGCCTGCCCGGATCACACCGAGAAGGGGCCGCTGTTCGAGCTGCTCGATGCGCCGCGCGTCGGCATCACGCTCACCGAGTCGTTCGCCATGTGGCCGGCGGCGGCCGTGAGCGGCTTCTACCTTTCCCACCCGGAGTCGACCTACTTCGCGGTCGGCAGGGTGGGCAAGGATCAGATCGAGGACTATGCCGCGCGCAAGAGCATGCCCGTGCCCGACGCCGAGCGCTGGCTCGCTGCCAATCTTGCTTACGAGCGCTGACGGCCCGCCCTGCGAGCCCGCGCGTTGGCTCGAAGTGTCAAGCGATCGCTGATCCGCCTCGACGCCGCACAAGCGGCGGCGCAGCCACCCGTTCTCTGCCCTGCTGCGGTCACAATTCGCCGCACGGGCGCCACCGGCAGGTCCGCCGGCGGCTAGATTCCGCCGTCATGCTCGCTGCCACCATTTCGGGAGGCGGGCATGGAAGACACGATCTCGAATCCACGCGGTTTCACGAGCCATCGGTCGGTGCTCTACAAGATCGGCACGATCGTCGTGCTGGCGCTGGCGCTCATTCTGCCGTTGCGGATGGTGGACGACCTCGTCGACGAGCGGCGGGCGCTGCGCAATCGCGTGGTACAGGATGTGGCGCAGTCGGGAATCGGTGCGCAGCGCCTGGACGGCCTCGTCCTCGTCCTGCCCTGCACCGATCGCTACGACGAAAAGGAAACGCTGGATAACGGGCGCACGGTCGTGCGACCGCGAACGGTTGCGTGCGATGTCTTCCTGCTGCCCGAACGCCTGGGGATCGACGGCGAGCTCGAGACCGAGTTTCGCTACCGCGGCATCTACCCGGCGCTCGTGTACCGGTCGCGGCTCAACCTCGAGGGCATTTTCTCGGTTCCACCCCAGGCGGCGCCGCCCGGCATGCGCCGAACCTGGGGCACGCCGCAGGTCGCGCTCGGCCTGGGCGATGTTCGCGGCATCCGCAGTGTGCCGGTGCTGAAATGGAACGGCGCCTCGGCGCCGTTCGCGGCCGGCGCCGGCAAAGCGCCGTGGGCGCAGGGCATCCATGCCGACGTGCCGCTGGATCCGGCGCTCGGCGGCGAGGCATCGTTCACGCTCGATCTCGATCTTGCGGGCATGCAACATTTCCAGATCATCCCCGCCGCCGGCGAAGTGCTGACGAGCCTCTCCTCGCCATGGCCGCATCCGAGCTTCATCGGCCGCTTCTCGCCCGAGACGCGCACGGTCAACGACGCCGGCTTCCAAGCGGCATGGCGCAGCTCCGACCTCGGGACAAACGTGCGCCAGGCGTTTCGCCGTTGCGTCCAGGGCAAGTGCGACGACTATCTTGCAACCACCTTCGGTGTGAGCCTCGTCCAGCCGGTCGACGTCTACCAGAGGACCTACCGGGCGCTGCATTACGGCATCCTGTTCGTGGTACTCACCTTCGCCCTGTTCTTCCTCTACGAGATCCTGGCGGGCCTGCGCATGCATCCGGTGCAGTACGCGCTGGTCGGGTTTGCGCTGGTCGCCTTCTTCGTCCTGCTGCTGGCGTTCGCCGAGCATATCGGTTTCGGCCTCGCTTACCTGATCGCCGCCGGCGCCTGCATTGCCCTGGTCGGCTTGTATGTCCGCTACGTGCTCGGCACGCGCGCCCGTGCCGCTTCGCTCACCGGCCTGCTGAGCGGGCTCTACGGCGCGCTGTACATGGTGCTCGGCTCCGAAGACTATGCGCTGCTGATGGGCGCACTGCTGTTGTTTTCAGCGCTCGCAGCGTTCATGCTGACGACGCGCAAGCTCGATTGGTATGCCTTGTCGGGCCCACAGGCCGGCCGGGCAGAGGCCGAATGAGGCTGCCCCGGTATGACGGATCGTTGCGGCTGCCGTGAACCGGCCGGGGTGGAGCGTCCTGCCGCTATACTGCGCGCATCATGCAGTCCGATACCCGCACACGTTCCGAGCCGCCTGCCGTCCATCGCCTGCTCGCGGTGCTCGCCGCAGCGGACGTTGCGGGCCCGATCGCGGACGCTGCGGCCATCGATTTCGCGCGCCCTGTCCCGGCGGCGCAATATTCGGCCGTCATCGGCCCGGTACCTTTCGCCGGAACCATCGAGTCGAACGGTGCAAGCGCCGAGCTGCGCGCGCTGGCTCGGTCGCGTCGAGGGGAGCTGCTCGCGATCGCCTGGGCGCTGCTGGCACTGAAGGAAGGCGGCCGGTTGGCGCTGATCGTGCCCGAGAGCGTGCTCGACGGGGATACGCAAGCGCACCATGCGTTGCGCCGGCGGCTGGTCGAAGAGAACGCACTGCAGGCGGTGATCGGAATGCGCGCCGGGATTTTCAGAGCGCGGACGCGCGCAGCGATCCTGATCGCGACCCGGGGTGGCGCCACCGAACGCGTGGGCTTCCATCGGCTCGATGCCGCCCGCGATATTCCGGCGCTGCTTGCCCGCTGGCCCGTGCAGCGCGATGCGCCGGGCGCCGTTGCGAGCTTGTTCGTGCGTCGCGAGGAGATCCGGCCGCCGCAATTCACGCTTGCCATGGATCGCTATCGCTCGGCGCGACCGGGCGAGGAACAGCAACCGCGGCCGCACGAGCTGCTGCAGGAGATCGCCGGACTGGAAGCGGAGATCCTGCAAGGCATTCGCGACCTGGTCGGAATGCTGAAGTGAGCGCAGTAGCATCGGTGCCGCCCTCCGCGTCCGGGTGGGTCCCTTTGGGCGAGCTGCTGGTCCATCCACTGCCACACTTCGATCGCTCGGAGCACGGCCGCCAGCCGGTCGCGTTGTACAGCATGGCCGGCTTCGCTCGCAGCCGTCCCGAGCTCCTCGATAGATCCAGCGTGCACGGCAAGCCGGTCATCGTTCGGCCCGGTGACCTGCTCCTGTCCCGGGCGAGCACGGAGCCGCGCCGTGCCTGGGTCGTTGCCGACGAGACCGGCCGCACGCCGCTCGCCTCGGGCGAATGGCTCGTTGTCCGCCCGAATGCGCATGATCCGGGCTACCTGCGCCATCTGCTGGTGAGCAACGAATTCCATCTGCGCTTCCTGCGGGCGGCGGCGGGAACCCGGCAGGCGAATGCGGCCTCGGCGCGCCTGCGCGAAATCACGCTGCCGGTGCCGCCGCAACCGCAGCAGCATGCGGTCGCACGGCTGCTCGACCTGGCCGATGCGCTGCGCGCAAAGCGCCGGCGCGCGTTGTTTGCCCTGGATGCGCTGCAGAGCGCATGGCAGGAACCGGCGTTCGCGCAACGGTGCATCGCAGCCGAGGCACTCGAGGCCACGATGATCGCCTCGCGCACCCGGCTCGATGCGCTGCTCGGTGTTTTGCGCGACCGGGCTTACCGCGGTGAGCTCATGCCGCTGTAGTTCCGTGAAATGCGGAATCCAGGGCAAGCGATGCAACGAAGCTCGCGTTTCACGGCGCAGGCTGAGCCGAATCGATTGGCAATGTCACCGACTCGTGTCCGTTCTTTGCCGGTTCCTGGATGTCTGCACGCCTGCGTTGTGGCTCATGCTAAACAGAATCACAGCAGAGCGTCCCCCGCCGGCCGAGTTGGGTCTAACGTACCGAACGGATTCCTTACTCTCACGCCGCCGTAACGTTGCCCGTCCGACAGGTCTTCGGAGTAGAGAATTTCAACACCCGCAGCATGGGCCGCTTGGATGATCAGGGCGTCCCAAAACGACACTCGATATCGTGCTTCGAGGTCAAGCGCCTCCAGAATCGAGTCGCCCGCGTTCACGACGACCTGCCAAGCAAGGTAGTCGGAGACGACGTCACGGGTGGCCTTCGCGTCCAGAGGTTTCTTCGCCTTGCGCCGCAGGTTGACGGCTAGCTCCTGCAGGACCTGAGTGCTGACGACACCCGCCCTCGTTTCCCACAGTTCCTCTATAAGCGCTTTGGCGCACTCGTGCTTCGCGCCCGCGGCCGTGTCGTGCGCATATATGAGAATGTTCGTATCGACGAAGTACCTATCGCTCATGGAGCTCGTCGCGCGACTTGGGCGGTGTCCACTGGAGATCAAGCCCTTCGCGAAGCCTGGCGAGCGCGCGGCGGCGAGCCTTATCGAAGGCCTTTCGTTCCCGCACGATTGCTTCGAGGCGGTCGGTCAGAAGGGCGCTGATCGACCGTCCCTCCTCGGCCGCCACGACACGCACCTCACGGAGAAGATCGGCATCCAGCTTGAGCGTGACATTGGTTTTCATGACGAGGCCAGATTAGCACGATGTCTGCGTGCAGCACAACTTTACGTGCACGTCAGCGCCATGGCGCTTGTAAGCTCGATCCAACTCGGAACCCGCTTGCGCCGGAGCGGGCGGCGACGCATGCATTCGAGGAGCAGGTTCAGCCCGGATCGCTCACCAGCCGCGGCAACTGCACCTGCACTTCGACCCCCTCGATATCGGTGCGATCGCGCGCGACCACCTTGGCGTGATGGAAGTCCGCGATCAGCTGCACGATGTAGAGACCGAGCCCGAGGTGCGGCTCCTCCCCGGGCGCCTGCGGGCGCACCGAAGTCATCGAGCGGAACAGCCGCTGCTTGATCTGCGGAGAAAGCGGCGGGCCAACGTTCCGCACCGTGACCGTCACCTCGTGCGCTGCGGCCCGCAGCTCCACGCCGATGGCGCTGCCCTCGCGCGCAAAATCCACCGCATTGGCGACGAGCTTGTCGAGCATCTGCGCGATCAGGTCGGGCACGCCGCTCACGAACACGGGCGCCTCGGGCACCGACAGGTCGAAGCGCCTGTTCGTGTAGGCAATGCGATAACCCTCGACGCAGCCGCTCACCACCGCGCGCACGTCGAAACGCTCGCGCTCGGCATCGCGCAGCATGCGCTCGAGCCGGGTCGCCTCGGTCATGCGCGTGATGATGGTCGCAAGCCGCGCCAGTCCTTGCTCGGCGCGCGCCACATAGACGTCGGCCTCCGGGGGCAGCGTCTGCAGCTTCAGGTTGTCGAACGACGAGCGCACCACCGCGATCGGCGTTCTGAGCTCGTGCGACAGCCGCGTCGCCAGGCTTTCCAGGTACTGCGTGTATTGCGCGAGCCGATCGAGCGCGCTGGAGAAGCTGCGCGACAGATCGCCGATCTCGTCGGCTGCGGCCGAGCTCGCCGTGACGGTGCGCAGCCGCCCGGCCGAATCGATCGCCTGCTCGGCTTCGTCGCGCAGCCGCCGGATGCGGATGACCAGGTGCGTCGCGAATCCGAACAGCGCCACACCGACCACGAAGAATGCGCCGAGCGCGAGCGACAGCAGCCGCTCGATCAGGCGCTGGCGCACGGCGAGCACGCCTTCGGTCGTCTCCTCCACCACGACCGCGCCGATCACCCGCTCGTCCGCCCACACCGGGTGGGCCGAGGCGAGCACCTCGATCGGCGTGCCTTGCAGCGGCCGCCTGCCGCTCACCACCCGCCCGGAAAGCGCTGCCTCGGCTGCGCTTCCCGAATACAGCGGCGCATACGGCTCCGGCTCGACGGCGAGCGTCGGCGCGGGCGGTATGAACAGCCGGTACAGCGGCCGCAGCAGCGCTTCGACATGCGCGATTAAACCTTGGGCGTGCTCTTCGGCCGCGTTCGCACGCTCGGCATTGGCGGCGCGCAGGCTGCCGCTGCGGGTCACGAGGCGGCGATCGGCGGCGATGATCCAGACCCGGGTTCCGGGGCGCGCGAGCGAGCGCACGATCTGCACGGCTTCCGGCGGAGGCACGGTGGCCGTTCCCAGGCTTTCGCTTCCTTCCGGACCGATCGAGCCGACGATGGAGCGGATCATGCGGGTATCGGGATCGTCGACATCGGCGAACGCGAAGCCCAGGCGCGCACCGACCAGCGCCCGCGGCAGCCGCAGCTCCAGGTTGAATCCCCTGTTCGTTTCCTGCCAGAAACCCTGGATGCGCGGTTCGAGCTGGGCGCTCGCGACGCCGGTGACGTCGGTGGGCACCTGGAACGCCGTCACCGGTCCGGGCGCCTCGGTGGAAACGATGTAACGGCGCAGCTCGCCCCACGGCGTGTGCATGCCGATACGGATATGGTCCGCGGCATTCACGCGAGCATGCGTGCTATCGCGGTAGACCAGACGCTCGTCGATGATCTCGAAGGCCGCGTACAGGTCGGTGTCGAACACTCCCGATGCGTGCCATAGCGTGATCGGTGCCACCTCGGCGTCCAGGGCCTGCTCGATCACGTGCTCGCGTCCGAGCGCGCGCAGCTCGGCGCCTTGCGAGAACCAGTCGTCGAGGCGGCCGTCGAGCGCGATCGGGCGCGGCAGCTTGTAGGCGATGATCGCGTTCGGGCCGTCGAGCGCGGCTTCGTGCCGGCTGGCGATGAACAGGCTCGGGCGGTCGTTCAGCGCGGTCGCGATGGCGCGGGCGGTGTTGAGCACCGCGGTTTCCTGGTTCTCGCGCAGGATGCGCTCGAGCTCCCCCGCGTAGCGATAGGCGATCCACGGAATTGCGAGCAGCACGCACGACACCAGGAGCATCTTCGAGCGGATGCTCAGCCGCACGCGGCTAAGGTGCATGACGGGCGCGGGCGCTCATTCCGACTTCCAGCGATACCCCATGCCGTAGACGGTTTCGATGCAGTCGAAGCCGGAGTCGACTTCGATGAACTTGCGCCGGATGCGTTTGATGTGGGAGGTCACGGTGGTGTCGTCGACCACCATGCGTGCGTCGCGCATGAGCTGCTCGCGGTGCTTGACGTGCCCGGGATGGCGCGCGAGCGCATGCACGATCCATAGCTCCGTGACCGTGAGGTCGACCGGCGCATCGGCCCAGGTCACGCGCATGCGGCTCAAGTCGACCACCAGCTTGCCGCGCTCGAGGATGTCGTCGGCGGCCGCGGGCGTCTGCGCAGCACCCAGACGCCGGAACAGCGCCGCGATGCGCGCCGACAGGTGCGGCAGGCTGATGTCCTTGGTGAGGTAATCGTCCGCACCCATGCGCAGCCCCGAAACCGTGTCGATGTCGCTGTCGCGCGCGGTGAGGAAGATGATGGGGATCGTGGCCGACATGCCCCGCAGCGCCCGGCACAGCTCGAAGCCGCCGTCGATCTCGTCCGCGAGGCCGATGTCGATGATGGCGAGATTCGGCAGGCGGCTCTGGAAAGCGCGCATGGCCTCGTTGCGATCGGCGTAGCCCGTGACCTGGTAGCCCTGCTTGCGCAGCGCGTCGGCATAATTTTCACGGATGGAAAGATCGTCCTCGACGATCGCGATCAGGCGGCTCATAAGCGGTTCCCGGAGCGTTCGCTGGCAATACTACATCGGGTGCGCCGTGTGCAATCGGGGCCGGCTGCAAAGTCATGTTGTTGCCACAATTGATCGCTCTCGCGCCCGATTGCGGGCAAGTCCGAGCCCGACATGGCGAGCTTAATACCGTGGCGCGCCGCAGCTCCTCGTGCAGTTGGATCCGGTACGGGTTCGGGGCTTCGGCTCCGATCGGTGCGCCAGAACATTGCAACGAGGTAGAACCCATGCCGCTCGCCGCACATCCCGACACCCGCTCCCGTCGCCTCGGTTCCCGCAGCCCCCTCCAGATCGTTCGCGACCTTGCCACGCTGGTGGGCGCGGCGCTCACGGTCGGTGTGGCCGTCGGCGCCGGCATGATGCTCACCGTCTTGCTCCTCGCCTAGACCTCCTGCCTGGGCTGGGAGCCGGTGATCCTCATGATGGCCGGCGGTGCGGCTCAGTAGCTGCGCGGCGGGGGCACCGATTTCGCCGGGCCCGCCTTGTCGGGGTCCCACGGATGCGCGCGTGCGATCTCTTCGACCACATCGGCCCCCCAACCCGGGCCCTGCGGAATGGTCATGTAGCCGGCATCGATCTCGGGCGTGGCAGTGACGAGCTCGTCCTTCCATGGCACGTCGTCGATGTCGATCTCCATGATGCGCACGTTCGGCAGCACGGCGCACAGTTGCGCACTGATGAAGCTCGACAGATGGCTGTAGTAGTTGTGCGGCGCGACGTTCAACTTGAACGTCTCGGCCAGGTTGCCGACTTTCTTGCCTTGGGCGAAGCCATTCCACGGCACGTCGATCATGAACACATCGGCGGCGTGGCGCTCGAAGTAGGGCAGGTACTGCTCCATGTGGATCAGCGTCTCGCCGGTGCAGATGCGGGTCGAGGTCGATTGCTTGATTCTCAGCACCGCGTCCGGGTCGTGGCAGTCGACTTCCAGCCAGTGCAGGTTGTACGGCTCCAAGGCCTTGGCGATGCGCATGCACGCCTCGGGCTTGAAGTGGAAGTTGAGATCCAGGTTGATGTCGAAGTCCGGGCCGACCGCGTCGCGGAAGGTGCCGATCAGCTTCTCGGTGTGGGCCACGAGCCAGTTCGGCGCCCATTCGTCGTTCGGTCCCATGGTGCCGTCGAAGCCGCTGTACCAGGTGCCGCCCTTGCCGGGCAGCACGATATTGGTCTTGAGCGCCGTGAAGCCGCGAGCGACGACTTCCTTGCCGAGCGCGCCGATATCCGCCCAGGTCTCGATCGGCGGAGTACCGAGCAACCTGGAATAGCGCACGCGGGTCGAGCCGCAATGCGACCAGTAGAGCCGCACCTGGTCGCGCGTGGGTCCACCGAACAATTCGGCGACCGAGACGCCGAGCGCTTTCGCCTTGATGTCGAGCAGCGCGCATTCGATGCCGGCCATCGCCTTGGCCGCGATGCCGCCGGGGCTGGAGCGCGTGAGCCGCGACATGTCGGCGAAGCGCGCTTCGAACGCCCGCGGGTCCTGGCCGAGCAGCGCGCTCCGCAGATCCGCCACGGTGGCCGCGATGCCTTT
Organism: Burkholderiales bacterium; assembly: GCA_050741055.1. Taxonomy (GTDB): domain Bacteria; phylum Pseudomonadota; class Gammaproteobacteria; order Burkholderiales; family WYBJ01; genus WYBJ01. The sequence goes on from JBOIEI010000537.1 coordinate 10,908, forward strand.
GGGCGTGCGCGGATCCGAGCATTCTCCCCAGCCGGTGACCCCTTCGTCGGTTTCGACCTTGACGTAGATCCACGGCCGCCAGCCGGCGCCTACGATCAATGCTTCGACGTTGCTGATCTTCATCGCTCCTCCTGGAGCCGCGTAGGCGGGCGGAGGCGCCTCAAGCGCTCGGCCGCGAGCCCTTGATCTGCGTGCGCAGCATGTAACGCCGTTCGTTCGGATCGAACGCGTTGCGCCGGTGCATGGTGCAGCGGTTGTCCCACATCATCAGGTCGCCGACCTGCCACACCTGGTACCACGCGAGTTGCGGCTGGGTCGCATGCGCCCACAGGCGATCGAGCAGCGCCTCGCTTTCGGCCAGCGGCATACCCATGATGTAGCCGTTGGGACGGCGGCCGAGGAAGAGCGCCTTGCGGCCGGTGACCGGATGGCGGATGACGGCGGGATGGATCGCGCCCGGCGCCTCGGCGGGATCGGTGACCGGCTTGAAGCCCTTGCGCAGCTCGCCGGCCGAGTTGTAGCTCGCATCGTGCTTGATGAGCTTGCCCTCGATCGCGGCGCGCAAATCATCCGGCATCGTGTCGTACGCCTGGTAGGTGCTGAGAAACCCGGTCTCGCCGCCCGCCTTGGTCACCTCGATGCCGTACAGCAGGGCGCCGGTGGGCGTGATGTCCTGGTACGACATGTCGGTGTGCCAGACCGCTTCGCCGTAGCCCAGGCTGCCGATGGATTCGCCGTCGACCTTGATGTTGGACATCACGGTCATGTCGGGATAGCCCTCGATCCAGGGCGTGCCCTTGGTGTTGATCGGCGCCTTGTCGAGCTCGCCGAAGCGGCGGCTGAACTGCAGCAGGTCGTCCTTGGAGAGATGCTGTCCGCGAAAGCGCAGCACCTGGTGGCGCATCCAGGCATCGTGGATGCGCTGGAAGGTCTCGTCGCTCGGTGCCCGGGAGAGATCGATGCCCGTGATGTCGGCGCCCAACGGGCCGCCGCTCGGCACGACTTCGAAGCTTGCGGAGGTAGCTACGGTGGCTGCGGTGTCGGACATGTGGCCTCCTGCTCGTTGGCGGTGTGTGAGCCTACAATTGTACTGTGCTGCGGCCCGCCTCACCCCTTCATCCGGAGACGCAATGCCCGAGCTCACGATCGGCACCAAGCTGCGAATGAACGACGGCCGCACGATTCCGTTGTTCGGTTACGGAACCTACCAGGTGCCGAACGGCGGCAGCTGCCGCCGGGCGGTGGCGCATGCGCTGGAGCTCGGCTACCGGCACATCGATACAGCGGCGCTCTACGGTAACGAGGAGGACGTGGGCCGGGCAGTGCGCGAGTCGGGAATCGCGCGCGGCGAGATCTTCGTCACGACCAAGCTGTGGAATTCCGACCAAGGCTACAAGTCGGCCCTGAAGGCATTCGACCGCAGCCTGAATCGGCTCGGCCTGGACTATGTCGACCTGTATCTCATCCACTGGCCCGAGCCCGGCAAGCGCGCTGACTCGTGGCGCGCGCTGGTGGAATTGAATCAGCATGGGCGCGCACGATCGATCGGGGTAAGCAATTACACGATCGCGCACCTGGAAGAGTTGTTGCGGGACTTCGACGTGGTGCCGTCCAACAACCAGGTCGAGCTCAGCCCCTTCCTGTACCAGCGCAAGCTGCTCGAGTACTGCACCGCCAAGGGCATCACGCTCACGGCCTACTGCCCGCTCACGCACGGCGACAAGCTCGATCATCCGGCGATCACGGCAATCGGCAAGCGTCATGGCAAGACCGGCGCGCAAGTGCTGCTGCGCTGGGCGTTGCAGCACGGCGTGATCGCGATCCCGAAATCGGCGCGCCTGGAGCGCATCGCCGAGAACGCGGCTTTGTACGATTTCGGGCTCGACGCGGACGACATGAAGAAGCTCGACGCGCTGGACGAGGGCTACCGCACGTCCTGGGATCCGACGCGCGTCCGATAAACTCGCCGGGCGCGGCCATCTGCATCCAGGCATGCGCACGGCACGATCGCTGCATCCACTTCGTCAGGATCTTCATGAACCTCGAAAAAGTCATTTTTGCCTTCGTCATCCTGCTCGCGGCCACGCTCAACTTCGGATTCGTGTACGGTGACATCGACGATCCGGCGCATCATGACATCTGGGAGCTGTTCGCTGCCGTGATCGTCAACCTGGTGGCCACGGTGCTCAAGCTCGGCGACCGCACCCAGGTCGGCGCGGTTCATCTATCGACCAGCCTGGTGGCGGTGCTGCAGCTCACGGCCGCCGCACTGGTCTGGTTCTTCGCCGTGTACCGCGGCGGGCAGGCGATCGACCCGGCGCGGATGGCGGCCATCGTGTCGTTGTCGGCGGGTGCGTTGTTCGCGAACGTGGTTTCGGTGGCGCTGATGGTGGCGGAGACCGTCATGCTGCGGCGTTAGCTGGCGTGAACAGCGTCGTCTTTCTCACCCTGCGCAAGCTGCGCGCCCCTCTGCTGATCCTGATCGGCGTCTATGCGCTCGGCATCACCGGGCTGGTGCTGATTCCGGGCGTGGACGAAGCGGGCCGTGCGCGCCCGATGAGCTTCTTCCACGCGTTTTACTTCCTCACCTACACCGCCAGCACCATCGGCTTCGGCGAGATACCGAGTGCGTTCACCGATGCGCAGCGGTTGTGGGTCGTCGTCGTGATCTATCTCTCGGTGATCGGCTGGGCGTATACGTTGACCGCGCTGCTTGCGCTCGCGCGCGACAGCGCCTTCAGGGTCGCCGTGACCACCAGCGCCTTCCGCCGCCGGGTGCGGCGCCTGAGCGACCCCTATTATGTCGTGTGCGGTTACGGCGAAACGGGCACCCTCGTGTGCCGCACCCTCGATGCCATGGCCATCCGCTTCGTCGTGCTCGACATCGACTCGTCGCGGGTGGACGAGCTGGAGTTGCATCCGTACCGCGGCGATGCCGCGGCACTGAGCGCCGATGCGAGGCTGCCCGAGAATCTACTGGCGGCCGGGGTGGCGCTGCCTTTCTGCCAAGGCGTATTGGCGCTGACGAACGACGAATCGGCCAACCTGGCGGTTGCCATCACGGTGAAGCTCCTCAATCCCGCCATCCCGGTGTTGTGTCGCGCGACCCGGCCCGAGATCGAGGCCAACATGGCGTCGTTCGGCACCGACCACATCATCAACCCGTTTCGCCTGTTCGGGGAATATCTGTGGGATGCGCTGCACGCGCCCGC
>JBOIEI010000538.1:0-10074 GCA_050741055.1 Burkholderiales bacterium
AGGCCGCGGTCAACAGCGGCGTGTCCAGCGCAGTGGTCGGCACTGCAGTCGGTGCGGTGGCCGGCGCAGCCATCGGCGGCAGTCGAGGCGCCGGGGTCGGCGCCGGCACCGGGCTGTTGTTCGGTTCCGCAGCGGGTGCAGGCGCCGCCGATACGTCCGGGCGGTCGTTGCAGCGCCGTTACGATACGGGCTACATCCAGTGCATGTACGCGAAGGGCCACAAGGTGCCGGTCGCGGGACAATTCACCTCCTCCCCGCGGCGAGCAGCCAGCCCGCCGCCACCCCCGGGAACGTATGCGCCGCCGCCAGGCGGCTCGTATGCCCCGCCGCCGGCTCCGGGCACTTACGCCCCGCCGCCGGCCGGCGCCCACGCCCCGCCTCCCGCCCCAGAACGCTGATCCGACGGCGATCGGCTACGGCCGGCGCGCCTAGGGGCGCGCGCCGGCTTGATAATTCGCCAGCCGAGGCAGAAAAGCCTTCATGGTGCGGTCGTCCCGGCCGTAAACGACAAGACAACGCAAGAACGAATGACGGCTCTCGGGGGCGGCAACGTCTGCCAACAGCCCCGAGCCAGCTTGCCCACGATTCGGGACCAGATCGCGGATTGTGGGCAAGGGGTGCGCAGCGCAGGCATTCGGCCCGGACAAAAGGAGAATGCGATCGCAATGCGAGCGACCACGGTCATGCTGCTGCTGCTGGGTTTGATTATCGGAGGCGGCGGCCTGGCGCTCGGCGCCTATCTCGCATCGGGCAATAACGGCTGGCAGTCCGCGCTCTGGTTCTCCGTGATCGGGCTGGTCGCTGCACCGGTAAGCGCGGTGTCCTGGAGCTCCCGGCGCAGCAAGCGCCGTTCCGCGATGGCCGGCGTTGCTCTCATTCTGGGCATCCTGGCGAGCATGGGGCTGCTGCTCGACCTGACCAGCGAGACCTCCGGCATCACCCTCGCCTGGTCGCAGGTTCCGCTCGCCGTCGCGGCGTGGCTGGTGCTCTGGCTGTCATGGCATACAGCCGCGCTCGCCCGCCTGATCATGTTTCAGCCGCCCAAGTTGCGCCGGCGCCTGTCGAGCCGGCGCAAGGGCAGCAGCCACTGACGGCTGCGCCTTCCAGGCCGGTGCCGCGCTAGGTTCCCCGCACGACCTCGGAGGCAGGCGGCCAGGCGCCCGGATGGCAACGCTGGTACTGCGGTGCGAAGTAGGTCTCGGCACCGAGCTCGATGGCAGCATGCCAGGCCCAGCGCGGATCGAACAGGAAGCCACGCGCTATGGCGACATAGTCGGCGCGGCCTTCGGCAACGATCGCTTCGGCTTGCAGGGCCTGCGTGATCAACCCGACCGCCCCGGTCGTCATGGCGGTGCCGCGCTTGACCGCTTCGGCGAAGGGCACCTGATAGCCAGGCCCGGTCGGAACCTTGGCATCGAGCACCACGCCGCCCCCGGACACGGTGACGAAATCGCAGCCGCGCGCCTTCAATTCGCGCGCATACGCGACCGCATCGTCCGGGCGCCACCCGGCCGGCATGTAATCCGAGCCCGGGATACGCGCACCGAGCGCCCGGTCGCGAGGCCATACCGCACGTACGGCTTCGAACACGTCGAGCGGGAAGCGCATCCGGTTGGCGAGGCTGCCGCCGAAGGCGTCGTCGCGCCGGTTCGCCAGCGGCGAGAGAAACTCGTTCAGCAGGTAGCCGTGCGCGGAATGGATCTCGATCAGATCGAAGCCGACGCGCAACGCGCGCCGCGCGGAAGCCACGAACGCGTCACGAACCGTAGCCATGCCGGCTTCGTCCAGCGCCTTGGGCATGTGCCAGCCCGGCGCGAGCGCGAGTGCCGAGGACGCGATCGTTTCCCACGCGCCCTCCTCGGGACGCAACGGGCCGCGACCTTCCCACGGCCGCTGCGAAGAACCCTTGCGTCCGGCATGCGCGAGCTGGATGCCGAGCTTGATCGGAGAAACCGAGCGGCACGCCTGCGCGATGCGGCTCAGCGCCGCCTCGTTCTCATCGGACCACAGGCCCGCGCAACCGGGCGAGATGCGGCCCTGTGCGGTGACGTGGGTTGCCTCCAGCGTGAGCAGTCCGGCGCCCGAGAGCGACAATCCCATCAGGTGCTGCAGGTGCCAGTCGTTGCAGGTGCCGTCGCGCGCGCTGTACTGGCACATCGGAGATACCGTCACGCGATTCGCGATCTCGATGCCGCCCAGCGCGAGCGGCGAGAATAGCAGGCTCATGCAAAACTCCTCGAAGCGGCCATGCACGGTTCGCACATCCAGACTGCTGGGTTGCGCATCCAGATGGCATTCAGCCGAAATAGCCGATGAAGCGCCACCAGAGATAATCGAGCGGCAGCAACACGGTAAAGGTCGGCAGGGCGAGCAGCAAAGTATAGCGGGCGGCCGCGCGTAAACCTATGCCTGTGAGCTGCATGCCGACCACAAGCGGGGGCACGGCATAGGGAAGCATTATGTTGGAGAAACCGAGCGCGGCCGTCATGAGCGAAGCCTGCAGCGACCATCCGGTGGCGGCGGCGATCTGCTCGCCGAGTGGCACCATCAGACCGGGCTGCGCCGGATTGGTCGTCGCCATGCAGGCGATCGTCGCCGCGATGGCGAGCAGCATGAAGTTGCGGAAATCCTCGCCCGGCACGAGTGCGAGCGCCGGCAGCACCAGCGCGCCGAGCGCGGCACTGGTACCGGTTTGCGTCACCACCGCGCCCAATCCCAGCACCGCGCCGATGTAGAAGTACGGACCGTACTTGATGCTGTCGTTGAAAGCGGCGAGCGGCATCACACCAATGCGCGGCAGCATGACGGCAAGCCCCGCGGCGAGCGCGATCCAACCGGGTCGGATGCCGTGCACGACGTCGGTCGTCCACAGCGCCAACGCCGCGAGCAGAATGAGCGACAGGCGTATCTCTTTCGCACTCATGCGCGAAACGGCACGCACGCCGGCCGCGCGCTCGATGCGCGCCGGAAACAGCCAGCATGTGACCGCGACGATCAACGCCATCTTGGCGAGCCCGAGCACGGGAAACTGCAGCCAAAGGTACTCGCCGTAATCGAGATGAATGCCATGCACGGCCTCGGCGGCGCCGGCAAGGACGAGGTTCGGTGCGTTGGCCGGCAGGATGCTGGTGCCGATCTGGAAGCTCGCCACGATCGCGGCGAGCATGAGCCCGGTATGGCCCGAACTGCCCGGAGCGAGGCCGATGTGGCGTGCGAGGCCGGCGAGGATCGGAATGAGCAGCAGCACGCGCCCGAGCGTGGCCGGCATGACGAAGCAAAGCGCTGTCGCCACCACGACGGTCGCGCTCACGAGCAATGGATACGAGCCCGTGAAGCGCCCGAGCAGCGCCAGTGCGAAGCGCTCGCCGAGCCCGGTGACGCGCACCGCTTCGGCGATGAACAGGCCGCCCAGAACGAGCCACAGCGTTCCGGAGGTGAAACCGGAGAACACCACGTTGGCCGGCGCGACTTCGGTCAGCACGGCCAGAAGCAGGAAAAGGAGCCCGGTGATGTGCTCGGGCAGTCCCTGTGTGGCCCACATGCCGACGGTGAACACGACCAGCCCCGCCGTACGCATGACGACGGGCGAAACGCCGGGCGGCGGCGGGACGAAGAAAATGATCGCCGCAACCAGCACGATCGCGAGCTTCAGCACGGTGCGCATGCAATCCCTGGCGGCGGATCCCCGGCTCGTTACGGCGCCCGATCGACCGGCAGATAGCCTGCCTTGCGAAACAGCGCTTGCGACTGAGGTGAGCGCAGATGGGCGATGAAGGCGCGCGCGAGGTTCGCATCCGATGCCGTCCGGACGATCACCGCGGCATACGCGATGCCTTCGGTGGGTGGCTCGGTGAGCGGTCCCAGCACCGCGACGCCGGCCGAGCCCACGAGGCCGCTCATCGCGCCGATGCCGATGTCGGCCGTGCCGGCCGCCACGCGCTTGGCGATCTCGCGCGCATCGGCGAGGTAGCGCGTGCGGGCGCGAAGCTCCTCGGCAAGCCCGAGCCCCTCCAGCAGCTCGGCGGTCTGCGCACCGCCCGGAACGCCGAGATGTGCGTCCGGTGCCACCAGCGACTGCGCTCGGCGCAGCGCTTCGGCGAGCGAGGCTGCATCGCGGACCTCGGGCGCAATCTCGTGCAAGGGCAGCGCGAGCGCCAGGGCGCTGCGCACGAGCGGCACGAGACTTCCCTCGACCCCGCGGCCGAGCCGCACCAGCGCATCGGCTCCCTGCGCGGTGCCGATGACGACGTCGGCCCGTTCGCCGGTTGCAATGCGCTTGTGCACCGCCGCCACGGCAGCGAACACGAACTCGATACGGTGCCCGCCTGTGCGCGCGAATGCGCGGGCAGATTCCACGATCGGTGTGCGCAATGCACTCGGGCACATCACGCGAAGGTCGGCCGCAGCCGCAGCCGGGCAGACGCCGAGATACGCCCCGATCGCCAGCGCTAGCGCAGCCACGCGCATTGGCGTCGCGCCGGCAGCTCGGGTGCGGACTCGAGTGCAGATCCGGGTTTCAGACCCGGGTGCAAATCCGATGTCCCCGGCCGCGAAAAAAGGGACCAGGCTCGAGTGCAAACCCTTCTTCCCTGGGGTCCTCGCACAATCGCAAAATGCGGGCGTCTCCTTCATGGACAGCGATCGAAAGCGTGCTGCTCGTCGCCGATCAATGGATATCGGGCTCGGGTGTGGGCGCAGCACCTTCGAGGAAATCGAAGTCGCAACCCTTGTCGGCCTGCGTGACGTGGCGCGCATACAGCGCGCCGTAGCCGCGCTCGAAACGGGGCGATGCGGGCTGCCACTCGGCGCGCCGGCGCGCGAGCTCGGCCTCGGAAACGTGCACCTGCAGCCTGCGTGCGTCCACGTCGAGCTCGATGAGATCCCCGTCGCGGACGAAAGCGAGCGGCCCGCCAACATAGGATTCGGGGGCGACGTGCAGGACGCATGCGCCATACGAAGTACCGCTCATGCGCGCATCGGAGATGCGCAGCATGTCGCGCACGCCGCGGCGCAGCAGCTTCTTCGGGATGGGCAACTGTCCCCATTCCGGCATTCCGGCGCCCAGCGGCCCCGCATTCTGCAGCACGATCACCGAGCTCTCGTCGATCGCGAGAGTCTCGTCGTCGATGCGCGCCGCCATGTCGTCGTAATTTCGGAACACGACCGCGGGCCCCTTGTGATGCAGCAAGTGCGCCTCGGCGGCAGTCGGCTTGATCACTGCGCCGTCGGGCGCGAGATTGCCGCGCAGCACGACCAGACCGCCGCTCGGGCTCAACGCATCGGCGCGCGTGCGAATGACGTCGGGCTTGTAGATGCGCGCGCCGGCGATGTTCTCGCCCAGCGTTTTTCCGTTGGCGGTTTTGCAATCGAGGTCGAGCGCATCGGTCAATTGCGCGAGCAGCGCCCGCAATCCACCAGCATAGTAGAAATCTTCCATCAGATACGTGCCGGCCGGACGGATGTTGGCGAGCACGGGCGTGGTGCGCGACAGCTCGTCGAAGCGCTCGAGGCGCAAGGCAACGCCAGCGCGGCCCGCCATGGCGATCAGGTGAATGAGGGCGTTGGTCGATCCGGACAGCGCATGGGTCGCAACGATCGCGTTGTCGAATGCCGCAGCCGTCAACAGCTCGCTCGGCTTCAGATCCTCCCATACCATGTCGACGATACGCCGCCCGCTCGCGGTGGCCATGCGGCCGTGGTTGGCATCGGCCGCCGGAATGGAGGCCGCGCCCGGCAGCGTGAGGCCGAGGGTCTCGGCCACCGACGTCATGGTGGAGGCCGTGCCCATCACCATGCAATGGCCGGGCGAGCGGGCGATGCCTTCCTCGACTTCCATCCAGTCGTTCTCCGTGTTGGTGCCCGCGCGCAGCTCCGCCCAGTACTTCCACGAAACGGTGCCGGAGCCGAGGAATTCTCCGTGCCAGTTTCCGCGCAACATCGGCCCTGCCGGAAGATAGATCGCCGGCAGGTTCGCGCTGGTGGCGCCCATGATGAGCGCGGGCGTGGTCTTGTCGCATCCGCCCATGAGGACCGCGCCGTCCACGGGATAGGATCGAAGCAGTTCCTCGGTATCCATCGCCAGCAGGTTTCGGTACATCATGGTGGTGGGCTTCTGGAATGGCTCGGCCAGGGTGATCGCCGGCAGCTCCAGCGGAAACCCACCCGCCTGCCACACGCCGCGCTTGACCTCCTCCACCCGCTGCTTGAAGTGGTAGTGGCAGGGGTTGATGTCGCTCCAGGTGTTGATGATGCCGATCACCGGCTTGCCGGCGAAGTCCTCGCGCGCGAAACCCATCTGCAGCGTGCGCGAGCGGTGGCCGAACGAGCGCAGGTCCTTCACCCCGTACCAGCGGTGACTGCGCAGATCCTCGGGGCGTTTGCGATTGACGGCCATGAGCGGTGACCTTTCTACGAGGCGGGGAAAGCGGCGCGATGACGGCGCAGCCGCGACGTGCGCCGATTGTGCCAAATACGGGGGTGCTTGCACACACGCGCAGTGACAGGACGGTAGCGCCGTGGCACGACCGCAGCGCCGTGAGTTAGACTTCGTTCCGACCAATCCGCCGAGGTGCCGCCATGTCCGCCGTTCTGCAAAGCCCGCCGCTGTCGCACAACATCACCCGACTGTCGCACCTGGACCTGCCCGGCGCCGGCCAGGTGTACGTCGCGGGCCAATACGCCTACGTCGGCCATATCACCAACAAGGAACGGCTAGGCACGTCGATCGTCGACGTCTCGGACCCGCGCAAGCCGAAGCTGCTGAGCCAGATCTTCCTCGACGACCCGGACTCGCACAGCCACAAGGCACGCGTGATCGGTGACGTCATGATCGTCAACCACGAGCGCAATGCGAGCGGCATCGGGCGCAAGGCCGACGAGCTGCCGAAGCTGCGCAAGGACCTGCAGGCCGAGCTCGGCCGCGCGCCGACACATGCCGAGCTCGCTGCCAGGCTGGGTGTCGCCGAATCGGACATTCCGGCCGTGGAAGCGGCCGAGAAGAAGCCTTATCAGCTGGGCGGCTTCCGTGTCTACGACGTCTCCGACCGCACCATGCCGAAGCAGATCGTGCATCACCGCACTCACGGCATCGGCGTGCATCGCTTCGACATGGACGCGAATTACGCCTACATCTCGACCGAGATGCCGGGCTACGTCGGCAACATCCTGGTCACCTACGACATCCGCAACCCGGCGAAGCCGGAAGAAGTCTCGCGCTGGTGGCTGCCCGGGCAGCATGTCGAGGGCGGCGAGAAGCCGACCTGGCCGGGGCGCCAGCATCGGCTGCACCATGCGCTGCGCTTCGGCGACGAGCTGTGGGCGGGCGTGTGGCACGGGGGCGTGCGCATCATCGACGTGAAGGACATCCGCAAGCCGAAAACGGTAGGCGCGTACAACTATCACCCGCCGTTTCCGGAGCCGTCGCATACCTTCATGCCGGTCCCCTTCCCGCTCAAGGGCCGCAAGATCGCGCTCGCCATCGACGAGGAAGACCATGCGCATAGCCCGGAAGAGATGGCGCGCCGGCGCGGGCGCCCGCACGGCTGCCTGTGGGTGCTCGACGTGACCGACTATTCGAACATCCAGCCGCTTGCGATCTACGAGGTGAGCGAGCTGGACTCGCCCTGGAGCCGCGCCACGCCCGGGCGCTTCGGCGCCCACCAGTTCCAGGAGCACATGAAGGACACGCTGGTGTATTGCGCCTGGTTCGCAGGCGGATTGCGCGTAGTCGACGTGGCCGACCCGACGGCGCCCGAGGAGGTGGCCTACTACGTACCGGAACCGGCGCGCGGCCGCGCGGCGCCGCAGACCAACGATTGCGACATCGACGATCGCGGTCTCGTCTACATCGTCGATCGCTACTCGGGGTTCGAGATCCTGGAGTTGCAGAAGCGCTGACGGCGCCGCGATAAATTGTAGTGCGCCCGGAAAACGACGCCGCGTTCCGGGCACACGCCGATTCAGCCACCCCGGCGCACCGAAAAACAACGAGGAGCAGCAATGACATTTTCATCGCGCGCAGCGGCGGCCGCTGCATTGGTCTGCCTAGGTTCTACGGGCGCTTTGGCCCAGGACTACCCTACCAAGCCGGTTCGTATCCTGGTCGGATTCGCGGCCGGCGGTGGCACCGACATCATGGCGCGGACCGTCGGCGCAAGTATTTCGCAAACGCTGAAGCAGCAGTTCGTGGTCGAGAACCGCCCGGGCGCGAATGCCAACATCGCGGCCAAGATGGCCGCCGACGCCGCGCCGGACGGCTACACGGTCCTGTTCATGTCGGTCGCTCACATCATGAGCAAGCCGGTCTACACCAACCTCGGCTACGACATCGAGCGTGACCTCGCGCCGATCACCGTCGTCTCCAACGTGCCGAACGTGCTGTGCGTGCACCCTTCGCTGCCGGTGAAGACGGTGAAGGACGTGATCGCGCTGGCGAAATCGCGCCCGGGCGAGCTGACCTACGGGACTTCCGGCGTCGCCAGTCCCGAGCATTTCGCCGGCGAGATGTTCAAGATGATGACCGGCACCAATCTGCTGATGGTCCCGTACAAGGGCGGCGGCCCGCTCGCGATCGCACTGATCGGCGGCCAGATCGCATCGTCCTTCAACACCATGCCGCCCATCATTCCGCACGTTCGCGCCGGCCGCGCCAAGGCCATCGCGGTCACGATGGAAAAGCGCGCCGCGGTTCTACCTGACGTGCCCACCATCGCCGAAACCGTGCCCGGCTATTCGATGAGCACGTGGTACGGCGCGATGGTGCCCGCCAAGACGCCGCGCGAGATCGTGCTCAAGCTCAATCAGGCGATGCTGCAGGCGCTGGCGACCCCCGAGATCAAGCAGCGCCTGGCTTCGCTCGGCGCGGAGATCGTGGCGAGCAGCCCGGAACAGACGGCGGCGTTCTTCAAGACCGAGCTCGCCAAGTACACCAAGGTCGCGAAGACAGCGGGCATCCGCGGGGATTGAGGGATGCCCGCGACTGCGGGCGGGGTGGTCTAGGCGAGGCCGAGAAACCGCGCCGCATTCGAATACATGAGCTGCGGCAACAATTCCGGCCTGATGGGCAGCGCACGAAACCACTCGGCATAGCGCTGCACGCCGATGAACGGATACGAGCTCGCATACAGGAAACGATCGGCAAGAAAGCCGTTGGCCGCGCGGATGTAGTCGTCTATGCCGGGCATGTTGCACAGGTACTGATCGGGCGACAGATAGACGTTGGGGCGGCGAAACGCCACATGCAGGATCTCGCTCACCCAGGGCCAGGCGCCGTGAGTGAGCGCGATGCGCAGCTGCGGAAAATCGGCCGCGACCCGATCGACGTGAACCGGGTTTGTATACGACAGATCCGGCCCGGCGCTGCCGCCCGCCATGATCGTGACCGGGATGTCCCGGTCTTCGCAATAGGCGTAGATCGGGTACAGGCGCCGGTCGTCGCTGTAAAGCGGCTGCAGATAGGCGCCCGGCTCCAGGTTGATGCCCTTCAATCCGAGCGCCATGGCCTCGTCGATCTGCGCGATCGCCCGCTTGCGCTCGCTCGGATCGATCGAGCCGACGCCGACGAAGCGCCCCGGCCACGCGCGCACGATATCCGCGACGTCGCTGTTGCTCACCGAGCCATACAGCCCGGAATATCGGCCCATCACCACACCGCAGGTCACGCCCGCCTGCTCCATTTCGGCGAGCAGCATCTCCATCGATTTGGCCTGCGCGGAGGCCGCCGGCTCCATGCCGTGTTGGCGCGTAATGCCGTCGCGCCGCTGCGCTTTTGCGTACATGACCATGTCGAGGAAGCCCTTGACCGGGGGCCGCAAACGAAAATCGATCACGGCCATGATCAGCGCTTCCCTGCCGAGCGCCACAGCTCGGCGATGACCGACAAGTCGCGCGCACCCTCGCCTCGCAGCTGCAGCAGGCGGTAGAGCTCCTGCGCGGCTCCGAGAATCGGAACGGAGGACACGGTGCTCGCAGCCAGCTGCTGCAGCATCATCATGTCGTCGCACACATGCTCGACCGTCACGCGCGCGGGCTCGTACTCGCCGGCCGCGATGCGCGCCCCGAACGCCTCCAGCGCCT
>JBOIEI010000539.1:0-2093 GCA_050741055.1 Burkholderiales bacterium
GCCTGCAGGCGCTCGATCACGCCCTCGGCGTATGCCGCCACGTCAGCTCCGCTGGCAGCGGCGGCCGGCTTCTCCATGGAGATCGTGAGCCAGTCCTCGACGCCATCTACTGCGGTGGCGAGGTACGCATCGCCCAGCCGCAGCGCGTGATAGCCCATGTGCCGGATCGACTGATCGCGCGCCTCGTGCACGCGCTCCTCCAGGACGGCTTGCGGAAACTGGCGCATGATCCGCTGCCCGGTGCGCAGGATCGAGACCCACTTGCGCACCAGCGCCTCGGGCGGCAGCGATTCGGCCCGGTAGTCGATGCCGACGAAGCGGGCGATATCCTCGATGCGCTGGCCGAACGCATAGTCCTTGCCGCGGGCAAGAACCGGCAGCCCGCGCACGCCGAGCGCCCGCAGGCGCTCGCGCCCAGCCGGATCGTTCATGACGTCGACCACCTCGAACTGCACGTTCTGGCGCGAAAGAAACTCTTTCGCCTTGAGGCAACTCGTTCACCCCGGCTGGGTGAAGAGCACGTAGCCCAAATCGGACATGGCGATCCTCCGTGTGGCGACGCCGGTGTTTCGGACCCGGACGCCTGCGGGCATTATAGGCGTCACGGCTGCCCGCACGGCAGCGCGATGCTATAGTCGTCGACCTTACTTTCTCGGGCGGCGCGATGGCACGCACGCTTTTCGAAAAGATCTGGGACCGGCACGTGATCGCGCCGGGCAGCGGCGGCGATGCGCTGCTGTGGGTCGACCGGCACTATGTCCACGAAGGCTCCTTTCACGCCTTCAACGCGCTCGCGGCCGCGGGCCGCGACGTGCGCCGGCCGCAGAACGTGTTCGCCTTCGACGACCACTACGTACCGACGACCGGGCGCGAACAGGGCGTCGCTGGCGTGGCCGATGCCGAGGCGCGCGGCCTGATCGAAAATATCGCCCGCAACACCGCCCGCTCTGGTATCCGCCACTTCCATATCGATCACGCCCAGCAAGGCATCGTGCACGTCGCCGCGCCCGAGCTCGGCCTCACGCTGCCCGGGCTCGTCATCAACTGCGGCGACTCGCACACCTCCACGCATGGCGCAGTCGGCGCCTACGCGTTCGGCGTCGGCGCATCGCAAGTGAAGCAGGTGCTGGCCACACAGTGCCTGTGGCAGAAGAAACCGAAGACCCTGCGCATCACGATCGACGGGACGCTGCCCCCGGGCGTGGGCGCGAAAGACGTGATTCTCGCCATCATTGCCCAAATCGGCATCGGCGGCGCGCAGGGACACGTGATCGAGTACGCCGGGCCGGTCGTGCGCACGGCTGGCATGGAAGCCCGCATGACCATCTGCAACATGTCGATCGAAGCCGGCGCGCGCGCGGGGCTGATCGCGCCCGACGCTACGACCTATGACTGGCTCGCCGGGCGCCCTTATGCGCCCAAGGGCGAGGACTGGAACCGGGCCCTCGCATACTGGAAGACCTTGCCGAGCGATGCCGATGCACGCTTCGATCGCGAAGTGCGCATCGATGCCAGCACGCTGGAACCGATGGTGACGTGGGGCACCAATCCGGAGGAAGGCGCGCCGGTGAGCAGCTCGGTACCCGATCCCGACGACATCACCGATCCGCTGCGCCGAGCGCGCATGGAAAGCTCGCTGCGCTACATGGGTCTGGCGCCGGGAACGCCGCTCGCATCGGTGCGCATCGACCGCGTCTTCATCGGTTCGTGCACCAACGGCCGGCTCGATGATTTGCGCGCCGCCGCCACGATCGTGAAGGGTCGCAAGGCCGTCGTGCCTGCGATCGTTTCGCCGGGGTCGCGCACGGTGAAGGCGGCCGCCGAAGCCGAAGGTCTCGACCGCGTTTTCCTCGACGCCGGGTTCGAATGGCGCGATGCCGGCTGCTCGATGTGCGTGGGCATTAATGGCGACCAGGTGGGCCCTGGCGAGCGCAGCGCCTCGACCTCCAACCGCAACTTCGAGGGCCGACAGGGCAAGGGCGCACGCACGCATCTGATGGGGGCTGCGATGGCCGCGGCGGCCGCGATCACGGGGCGCATCACGGATGTACGCACGCTGTAGGGAGCTCCGGAATAGCGTCACGAAGCGAGAA
>JBOIEI010000540.1:0-7178 GCA_050741055.1 Burkholderiales bacterium
CTTCAGCAGCGCGTTGCCGCCGAGCGATACTGCAACTGCGGCCAGCGGTCCCGATTGTTCGGCGCGCATGCGTCGTAGAATCCAGTCGATTTCGGCCGAGTCGCCGCTATGATAGGCACGCGGCAGAAGGTTCGGTTCGCCGCTGCAGCCGCGGAAATGAACCACGACTCCGCGCCAGCCGCGGCAGTCGATGGCATGCATGAGCGTGCGTGCGTAGTGGCTGCCGGAACTGCCTTCCAGCCCGTGAAACACGACGATCAAAGGTGATGGCGACAACGCGCAAGCACGCGCCGTGCCTCGTTCGCAGAGCCAGTCGAGATCGACGAAGTCGCCGTCGGGCGTGGACCAGCGGCTGCGCCGCCAGGCAATGCGAGGACAGCGCGCGATGCAGGACGCGTAGAGCGTTTGCAGATGCGCATTGCGCAGCCAGTGCGGCGGCTGGTACGGCAGGTTGGCTGCCGCCTCGCCAAATCGTTCGACCGCATCCCGATCACTCATGCCGACAGTGTACGTTTCTCGCTCTGCAAACGCGATCCGCGCTCTGCCAGCCCTTCGCACGATGCTCGTATGGAAACGTAGGCCGGGCATTCGTGGACCAACGGCAATGGCCCCATGCCGATGTGCGCGCTGCAAGCGAGGGGCAGGCTGCCACGCAATGCCGCAAGATCGCTAAACTTCGCACCGGTGCGGCCGTAAATGCAAACGGCGTGACTGGGTCGTGAGCCACGCACAACAATACCAAACTCGATCCACGGAGCCTTGATGAAGCCTCTGCGCATGACTTTTCTCGCAAGCCTTGTTGCCACAGTCACGCTTTCGTTGCCCGCCGGCGCCGCCATGTACAAGTGGGTCGATGAGCACGGCACCACGCATTATGGCGACAGCGTCCCGCCCAGGTATGCCAGTCGCGCCGCCGAGCGCGGCAAGCCGGCGGCCAAGCCGGCGAAGACCGAGCACCCCAAGGCCGTGCAGGTGGCTCCGAGCGAGGAAGAGCAGGCAAGGCGCAACGCGGAAGCCAAACGGCAGCTGGATCGCCAGCGCAAGGATACGGCCCTGTTGTCGACCTATGCCAGCGAGAAGGAAATCGAGCTGGCGCGCACGCGCGAGCTCAAGCGCAACCAGGATACGCTCAAGATGGCTTCGGCCGGACTGGCGCGTTCCGGCGCGCGCGAAGACCGGCAAAAGCTCGATGCCCTGATGACTCAAAGCCAGCAGGAGACCGACAGCATCAACGTCAAGTTCGACGCGCAACTCGCCCGCTATCGCGAATTGACCAAGGGTCCGGCAGAGGCGGTGCCGGCCAATGCGCAAACGCAGGCGGCCGCGTCCAAATAGCGGCGCGATAGCGAAAGCCCGCCGGCGGGAACGGATCGGGCGCGCGATCGGCCCTCAGCGCGCGAGCAGGGAATAGTCGACGGCGCGGCCAATACCGCAGCGGAATCCTTCCACCCGCAGCACCTGCCCGGGTGTGACGTTGGCGAGATTCACCTCCGGCCCGAAATCCCGGATGATTTGCGCGTGCTGCTGCGGAAAGCGGTAGGGATCGACCTCGATCAGGATGTGATCGAACCACGGTTGCTGCGGCAGCGCACGCAGCGCCTCGGCCGAGCTTTTCGCCAGCAGATCGATTTCGCATTGCTCGACGGTGATGTGATCGATGCCGAGCTGTTGCACATCGGCAACCAGCCCGGCCACGTAATCGAAGCTCATGGGATCGACCGGATTCTTGCGGCCGAATTCGTACACCACTTTCAGGCCATGGCGCTGCAGCCGATCGATCTCGCGCCGGCGCTGGTCGCGATCGAGCGTGATGTAGTTCTCCGACAGCTCGATACCCGTCAAGCCGATCCGATCCAGGTGGCGCATCATCTCCTCCACCTGGCCCTTCTGCCACGCGTACTCGAACAGAATGCCACCGGCGAACGGCACGATGCCGGCATCCCGATAGGCCTGGGCCGCGCGCTTGACCGTCTGCTCCGGCAACAGCAGCGCATTCATCGCGTAGATCTTGGCAAAGTCGATGTAGTCGGCCGTGCACTCGAGCAGTCCTCGAATGCCGTGCTCCCCGCCGGTCCAGCCGAACGTGTCGGGACCGAAATCGATCATCGAGGTGAGACCCCGCGTGCGCGGTTTTCTGGACCGCGGCGGCAGCGCGAATTCGTTGCTCATGACATTTCCCGGAAAGCGGCCGGCGGGCTCAGTGCAGCAGGGTGGGCGTGCTCTTTTCCGCAGGCGGTTCGACTTCGGCATTGGCGACCGGCGAGGCGTGATGGCCCATCATGCGCCAACCGCCACCGGCATTCGCGTACAGGTTGGTTGCGACGACCGCGCTCGCTTGCCGGCGCTCGCCCACGAGCGTGATGTATTCGTAGACGCTGTGGACCGCGAGCAAACCGCCACGGATCTGCTGCACACCGCGCAATTGAAAACGCATGTTCGTGCCGTTGCGGAACAGCTGTCGGAACGATTCCCGTATGGCCGCAAGCCCCGTCAGCCGCGAGCCGCCCGGGTGCACGCAGAATACTTCGTCGTCCTCCGCCCAGACCGCCATCATGGCATCGAGGTCGGCGCGCTGGAACGCTTCGTAGAACGCCTGCTCGGCTTCCTGTGGCGTGGTGAATGATGCCGCAGCCATAGGCGGCGATTCTAGCAGGAGCGGCGCGAGCCCCCCGCAAACCACGTCACGCTCGGCGGCAAAGCGCACCATCCAGGCGGCGTCTTCAGCCGGACGTGCCGGACGGATGCGGCAGCGCTGCAGCGGCGAGGGCGGCGGCATCGCGCCATACCCGATCGGGTGCGAGATCGCGCAGGCACTTGAAGTGCCCCAGCGGACAGACGCGCTCGAAGCATGGGCTGCACGGCAGATCGAGGCTCAGCACCCGGGCCTGCGGCGCGAGCGGCGGCGTGTAGCCCGGGCTGCTCGATCCATAAAGCGCCACCAGGGGCCGGTCGAGCGCTGCGGCGACGTGCATCAATCCGGAATCGTTGCTGACCACCACCGCGGCCAGCGACAGGAGGTCGACCGCATCGGCGAGCGTCGTGCGGCCGCACAGATTCGCGATGCCTTGCGCGTCGCAGCGGCTCGCGATTGCATCCGCGATGCTCTTGTCGTTGGCCGAACCGAACAGCCAGACCTGCGCGCCGGCGGCACGGGCGCGTCCGGCGAGCGCCGCGAAATGCTCCACCGGCCAGCGCTTCGCCTCGCCGTACTCCGCTCCTGGACAGAACGCGACCACCGGCCGTTCGGTCGCGAGCTGCAGGCGCTCGATCGCGCGCGAGCGGTTGAGCGGGTCGGCGCGCAGCCGCGGACGCGGCACAGGGCGGCGCAAGGGTGCGCCTGCCGGCTCGGCTAGAGCGGCGAAGCGCTCCACCAGAAGCGGCAGCCGTTTCTCGTCCAGGCGCCTTATATCGTTCAGCACGCCCGAGCGCAACTCGCCGCGGTAGCCAGTGCGCACGGCAATGTTGGCGAAATACGGCGGCAACGCGGACTTGAGCGAATTGGGCAGGACGATGGCGCGATGGTAGTGCCGTTCGCGCAGCGTCAGACCCAGGCGACGGCGCGCGAACACCTTCAGCTCGCCGTGCCGGAACGGGTTGTCGATGACGTCGTTCACTTCGGGCATGCGGCGGACCAGGGAGGCGGTCCAGGGCGGGGCCAGCACGTCGAGCGCGAGCTGCGGCGAGCGCTCGCGCAGCCGCATGAACAGCGGTTGCGCCAGAACCGTATCGCCGACCCAGGAAGGTCCGACCACCAGCACGCGCGTCGCCGTGGCGGTTGCCGTCCCGCGCGCGTGCGGCGCGCCGCCTCGCGCATCAGTGCCCGCGGTGCCCGCCTTCACCCTGGTACGAGAAGCGGGTGCCGCAATAGGGACACATCGCCTCGCCGGTACGCTCGATATCGAGAAACACGCGCGGATGCGAGTTCCACAGCAGCATTGCGGGCGTCGGACAGTGCAGCGGCAAGTCCTTGTCCGTGACCTCGATCGAGGCTGGCGTGCGAACCGTGTCGTCGTTCATGGTGGCGGCGATCAGGCGGCGACCGGGGTGTTCCAGTCGCGGTGGTTCTGCGCGCGCCCGCCCACGCAGTCGAAGAACATCTTCTGCAGTTTTTCGGTGACAGGGCCGCGCCGGCCGGCTCCGATCGTGCGGCTGTCGAGCTCCCGGATCGGGGTGACCTCGGCCGCGGTGCCGGTGAAGAACGCTTCGTCGGCGCTGTACACCTCGTCGCGCGTGATGCGCTTGGCGATCACCTCGATGCCCGCTTCCTGTGCGAGCGTGATCACGGCATCGCGGGTGATGCCTTCGAGCGCAGAGGTGAGCTCGGGTTCGTACAGTTTTCCGTTGCGCACGATGAACAGATTCTCGCCCGAGCCTTCGGCGACGAAGCCGTCGACGTCGAGCAGCAGCGCTTCGTCGTAGCCGTCCTGGTGCGCTTCCTGGTTGGCGAGAATCGAGTTCATGTAGGTGCCGACCGATTTGGCGCGGCACATCGTGACATTGACATGGTGCCGGGCATAGGACGAGGTCTTGACGCGGATGCCGTTTTCCAGCGCCTCGGGGCCGAGGTAGGCGCCCCAGGCCCAGGCGGCGATCGCCACGTGCACCGAGCACTTAGCGGTGTTGATGCCCATCGCTTCCGAGCCGTAGAAGGCGATCGGGCGGATGTAGCACTCGTCGAGCTTGTTGGCGCGCACCACTTCGCGCTGCGCCTCGAAGATCGTGCTCTTGTCGTAAGGAATCTTCATGCCGTTGATGTGCGCCGAGCGGAACAGCCGGTCGGTATGTTCGCGCAGCCGGAATACGGCGGTTCCCTGCGCGGTTCTGTAGGCGCGCACGCCTTCGAACACGCCCATGCCGTAATGCAGCGTATGCGTGAGCACGTGAGTGGTCGCCTCGCGCCATGGCCGTAGCTTGCCGTCCTGCCAGATCCAGCCGTCGCGATCGGCCATCGACATGGTGCAACTCCCTGCAGCGGAAAACAGAAATTCTAGCCGAATTCGCCTCGCGGCGACGCATCGTCGTGGCGCTTGGTGTGGTCCAAATCAGAGCCACACGTGGCGCTTTCGGCGCTTGCGCCGCATTCCGAGCGGATCGGAATGCGATCTCTACGGCGCGGGCGCGAAAACCAGATCCCACAGTCGTTGCACCGAGCCCATCTCCACCGCCACCGTGGCTGGATCGACGCGGGCGTAGCGGTCTCCGCGAAGCCGCAGCGCGTGCTGCAGCTGCCGGTAGCGGCGGTAGGCGGCATGCACGGCCTGCGCGTCCGGGTATGGGATCAGCCCGAGCGCGGCTGCCCGCATGATCAGGGCGAGATTGCCCGCGTTCGCGGTGAGGTCGGCGTGCTGCGCCGAATGCGCCAGCACGAGGTACTGCACGATGAATTCGACGTCGATGATGCCGCCGCGGTCGTGCTTCAGGTCGAAGAGCGCGCTGGTGTTCGGATGCGCGTCGAGCATCTTCGAGCGCATGGCGATGATCTCGCGCCGCAGCTCGTCGCGCTCGCGTACCTCGCGCAGGATGTCGCTGCGGAGCGCTTCGAAGCGCTGTCCGATCGCGGCATCGCCCGCGACGTGGCGGGCGCGCGTGAGCGCCTGGTGCTCCCACACCCAGGCCTTGTCGCGCTGGTAGGCGACGAAGGCTTCGAGCGGGCTTACCAGCAGGCCGCTCGCGCCGTCGGGCCGCAGGCGCAGGTCGGTTTCGTACAGGAGGCCCGCCGGCGTAACCGTCGTGAGCCACGTGTTGATGCGCAGCGCATAACGCGCGTAGACTTCGGCGGCCTGGCCGGCGTCGTCATCGTAGAGGAATATGATGTCGAGGTCGGACGCATAGCCCAGCTCCTTGCCGCCGAGCTTGCCATAGCCGACGATCGCGAAGCGCGGCTCGGGCCGATGGCGCACGCGCAGGTGCTCCCAGGCGACCCGCATCACCGAGCTCAGGCAGGCACAAGCCAGATCGCTCAGATGATCGCTGAGCGTCTCCAAAGGCAACCCACCGGCCAGATCCTGCACCAGCAGGCGAAAGGTCTGCGCGTGCTTGAAGTGGCGCAGCGCATCCATCTGCCGCTCCATGTCGCCGGCGTGCTCGCTCAATTGCGTTTCGAGGGCGCGCACCATGCCGGCAAGATCGGGTGCAGCGGCAGCCGCCCGATTGTCCAGCAGCTCGTCCAGCAGAATCGGGTGCTGCCCCAGATACTGCGCGGCCCAGCGGCTTGACGCGGCCAGGTTGGCGACCGCCGCCAGTGCCTGCGGATACTCCACCAGCAACGCGAGGTAGGACTCGCGCCGGCCGATGTTTTCGATCAGATCGAGCAGGCTCTCGGCCGCCGCATCCCGATCTTGCAGTCGGGCCGCGGTTTCCAGCACGCGCGGCAGCAGGATGTCGATGCGCGCCTGGCCGGAGGCCGGCATCTGCCGGTAGCGGCTGCCGGTGCGCATCCCGGTCACGCGCGCCGCGAGCGCGTCCGCATGCGCGTAGCCCAGTTGCACCAGCTGTTGGCTGAGCACGCCGCCCTGGGCCTCGATCGCCGCCGCCGGCAAGCCCGGCGCGGCCACGGCCGCAGCAGTCGAGCCTTCGTCCGGCGTCCGAGCGCTGGCGGCGAAAATCTGCTCGAAGTGATGCGACACGGCCCGGCGATGCGCATCCAGCGCTTCCAGCATGGTCGCCCAATCGGACATGCCCATCGCCTGTGCGATCAGCGCGCGATCCTCGTCGCTGCGCGGCAGCGACTGCGTCTGCTGATCATCCAGGTATTGCAACCGGTGCTCCAGACGGCGCAGGAATTCATACGCCTGCGCGAGCTCGGCTGCGGCCGCCGCAGGCAACAGGGCGCGTTCGGCCAGCAGCCGCAGCACTTCGAGCGTGGGCTGCGTGCGCAGCGCCGCCTCGCGGCCGCCGCGGATCAGCTGGAACAATTGGGCGATGAACTCGATCTCGCGGATGCCGCCGGGACCGAGTTTGATGTCGTCGGCCATGTCGCGCCGGGTCACCTCCTGGCGGATCTGCGCATGCAGGCTTCGCATCGACGCGAGCGCGCCGTAGTCGAGGTGGCGGCGGAAGACGAACGGCCGCACCAGCGCGGCGAGCTCGGCCTCGCGGCCGCCGCGGATCAAGCGCGCCTTGATCCAGGCGTAACGCTCCCACTCGCGTCCCTGGGTGATGAAGTAGCTCTCCAGCAT
>JBOIEI010000541.1:0-1778 GCA_050741055.1 Burkholderiales bacterium
CCGCGCGGCCCTGCGCGATGGCCGCTTCCAGATTCTGCGCATTGAACCACTGGCGCACTTTCACGCGCGCGCGATGGCTTGTGATGAAGCCGAGCGCTGGATTCAGCCAGTCGCGGCTCGGCCCGCCCAGCTTGACGGTGACGATCTCGACCGACTGGCCATGCGCGAGCGGCGTGTTCAGCGGCACCATGACGCCATCGACCCGCGCGCCGCGACAGCGGTGGCCCAGGTCGGTATGCACGGCGTAGGCAAAGTCGACCGGCGTGGCCCCCTTGGCGAGGTCGATCACCTTCCCCTGCGGTGTGAGCACGTAAACCGTGTCGTCGAACAACCCCGCTTTGAAATGCTCGGCGAGCGAGCGGCCGTCGGCCAGCTCCTCCTTCCATTCGAGCATCTGCCGCAGCCAGGCCACCTTTTCGTCGTAGCGGCCGTCGGTGCGCGTACCCTCCTTGTAGCGCCAATGCGCAGCGATGCCGAGCTCGGCCTGCTGGTGCATCTCGTAGGTGCGGATCTGCACCTCCAGCACCCGCTCGCCGGGACCGATCACCGCGGTGTGCAGCGAGCGGTAGTCGTTGCCCTTGGGCTTGGCGATGTAGTCGTCGAATTCCTTCGGCAGCGGCGTCCACAGGGTGTGCACGATGCCGAGCACCGCGTAACAGTCCTTCACGTCGCCCGCAAACACGCGCAGCGCATTGACGTCGTGCAGATCCTCGAAGGCGAGCCGCTTGCGCTGCATCTTCTTGTAGATGCTGTAGATATGCTTGGGGCGACCGCTGATCTCGCAGGCGATGCCGGCGCGCGCGAGCTCGCTCGAGAGCTTGTCGCGCGCATCGTCGATGAAGCGTTCGCGCTCGACGCGCCTCTCGTCCAGCATGCGCGCGATGCGCTTGTAGAGCTCGGGTTCGGTGATACGGAAGGCCAGGTCCTCCAGCTCCCACTTGAGCTGCCAGACTCCCAGACGATTGGCGAGCGGCGCAAAAATGTCGAGCGAAAGGCGCGCGGCGGCCTGGCGCCGGGCCTCGTCGCCCGACTTGACGAGATAGCGCAGGCTTTGCGTGTGGCTCGCGAGCTCGAGCAGCACCACGCGAAAATCCTGCACCATGGCGAGCAGCATCTTGCGCAGTCCCTCGAGCTGCGCGTCGGGCTGCGTGCCGGGTGGCACCGCGATGCCGAGGTGTTCGATCTGAGCCATGCGCGCAGCACCCTCGACCAAGGCGAGCACCTCGGCACCGACTTTCTCGCGCATGCGCTCGCGCACTCGTGCAGTCGCAGGCGGAAGATCGATCAGCAGGGCGGCCGCGACCGACTCGTGATCCATCGGCATGCCGGCGAGCATTGCTGCCGTCCCGAGCGCGTGTTCGAGCGTACTCTCGCCGCTCGGGCGCGTGCGCTCGGCCAGCTCGGCGCGCGCGATGGCGAGCGCGCGCTCGATGACGCGTTGTTCGTCGGCGCCGTAGCGCGCGCCGAGCTGCGCGAGCCATGCCTGCGGATCGTGCAGTGAGAACTCGGGCGTCGTCTGCAGATTGGCTTCAACCACCGCCTTCTCCGTGCTTCAAGCGACCATACTGACGGTACAACACAGCCGCGCCCCAGGCCAGCCCGGCCACGAGCAGCAGCGTCCCTAGCCGGTCCGCGCCCAGCGCGAGCGCGCGCTCATGCTCGATAAGACCGAGATCGAGCAAAATATTCTCCCAATCGTGCATGCCCGGGCGATCGCGGCCCGTGCCACCGCCCAGCAGCATCAGGTCGAGATCGCGCGCGTCGTTGATGTACGGAGC
>JBOIEI010000542.1:0-4677 GCA_050741055.1 Burkholderiales bacterium
CTAACTGCTCGCGACCATGGACATGACCGCCATGCGTATCGCGATGCCGAACGTGACCTGCGGCAGGATGACCGACTGGCGGCCGTCGGCCACGGCCGAATCGATCTCCACACCCCGGTTGATCGGGCCCGGGTGCAACACGATGGCATCGGGCCGCGCCAGCGCAAGCTTCTCCGGCGTGAGGCCGTAGTTCTTGAAGAATTCCTGTGGGCTCGGCAGCAGCGGTCCTTGCATGCGCTCGTTCTGCAGCCGCAGCATCGTGATCACGTCGACATCCTTCAGACCCGCGGCCATGTCGTGATAGACGTGCACGCCTAAGCCCCCGAGGTCCCGGGGCAGGAGCGTGCGCGGTCCGATCGCGCGGATCTCCGGGCAGCCAAGCGTCGAAAGCGCGTGGATTTGCGAACGCGCAACGCGCGAGTGCAGCACGTCGCCTACGATCGCCACGCGCAGGTTCGAGAATTCGTTCTTGTAATGGCGGATGGTGAAGACGTCGAGCAGCCCTTGCGTGGGGTGCTCGTGGCGGCCGTCGCCGGCATTGATGACGTGGATATCGGGCGATACGTGGCTCGCGATGAAGTGCACCGCGCCGCTCTGGGCATGACGCACGACGAACATGTCGGCATTCATCGCGGCGAGGTTGGCCACCGTGTCGAGCACCCGTTCGCCCTTGTTTTGCGACGAGGTGGCGATGTTGAGATTGATGACGTCGGCGGAGAGGCGCTTGGCTGCGATCTCGAAGGTGGTGCGCGTGCGGGTGCTCGGCTCGAAAAAGAGGTTGAAGACGCTCTTGCCGCGCAGCAACGGAACCTTCTTCACTTCCCGCTCGCCGATGCTCACGAACGAGCGCGCGGTATCGAGGATCTGCCACAGGATCGGCGCCGGCAGGCCGTCGATGGCGAGCAGGTGGGTGAGCTCGCCCTTGGCGTTCAGTTGCGGATTCGCGGCCATGCCAGCGCGCTAATGCCCCGCCGCGGGCGTGTTTTCGCTCAGCTTGAGCGCGAGCCGCCCGTGCTCGTCGCAGGTGAGCTCGATATTCTGATCGGGCGCGACCTCGACACGCGCGCCGACGAACTGCGGCGCGATCGGCAGCTCGCGCCCGCCGCGGTCGATCAGTGCGGCGAGCCGAATGCTGGCTGGCCGGCCATAGTCGAACAGCTCGTTCATCGCGGCGCGGATGGTGCGCCCGGTGTAGAGCACGTCGTCGACCAGGATCAGGTCGCGCCCGTCGACCTCGAACGGAATCGTGGACGGTCTCACCTGCGTGCGCAACCCGCGCTGCTCGAAATCGTCGCGATAGAAATTCACGTCGAGCGTACCGAGGGGAACAGCGAGCTCGAGATCGCGATGCAGCCGCTCGGCGAGCCACACGCCGCCGGTATGGATTCCGATCAGCGCCGTGTTGTCCCGAATCGCACTTCCGACCTGCCCGGCGAGCGCTTGCAGCAGCGCCTCGGCATCCGGCAGCCTGGTCGTCATGCGCGACCCTCACGCCCGGCCGAGGGCGGCGTGAGAGAGCGCTCGAACCAGCTCTCCAGGATCACGCACGCCGCCATGGCGTCCAGCTGTGGCTTCTGACCCCGAGCGGGCCGACCCGCAGCCGACAGCCGGCGGCTGGCCTCCCATGAGGACAGGGTTTCGTCCACGCGCTCGACCGGCACGCCGAAGCGCGCAGCAAGCCGCCGCTCGAAGCGCTGCAAAGCCGGCGCCAGGGGATGCGGCTCGGCGCCGCGGCTGGCGGGATGTCCGAGCACGAAACGCACGGGCTGCCACTCATCGACCAGGCGCTCGATCGCCTCGAAGCGCCGGCGATTGTCCTCCGCGGCGATGGTGGCCAGCGGGTGCGCGATGCGAAGCCGCGTATCCCCGACGGCAACGCCGATCCGCCTGGTACCAAAATCGAATGCGAGCACGGCGCCCTCGGTATCGCCGCGCTTGGCCGCCGCCGCGCGAGGCCGTTCCGCACGAATTTCCACTGCGCGGCGCGGTTTCGCGCAAGTTTCCACCGCACGGGGCTTTTCCGCGCAAATTTTCAAGGCTGCATCGGGATCGAAGGAACCTGCAAAGTAAAATTCGGCGGCGCTGCTGCAGCCGGCCGGGCTCACGGCTGCGCGCCTCGCGCGCGTTCAGGCATGACCTGCCTGCTCCGACAAGCTCGCAAGATCGATACCGAGCAGCTGCATGGCCGCCGGCAGCCGTTCTTCGAACGGCACGTCGAAGATCACCTCGGGCGAGGCCGGCACCGTGAGCCAGGCATTCTGCGACAGCTCGTTCTCGAGCTGCCCCGGCGCCCAGCCGGCATAACCGAGCGTCACCAGGAGCTTGCTCGGTCCTTCGCCGCTGCCGACGGCGACCAGGATGTCCTTGGATGTCGTGAGGCCGATGCGGCCGTTGACCGCCAGCGTGGACTGCCATTCCCCAACCGGCTGGTGCAACACGAAGCCGCGATCGACCTGAACCGGCCCGCCGAAGTGCACGGACGTCTTCGCCAACTCGGCGTCGGCGTGCGGAACGCTCACCTGTGCCAGCAGCGCCGACAGCGTCATGTCGATCGGGCGGTTCACGACCAGGCCGAGCGCACCCTGATCGTTGTGTTCGCACACGTAGGTGAGCGTGCGCGAGAAGTTCGGATCGACCATGTTCGGCATGGCGATCAGGAAATGATCCGTGAGGTTCATGCTGAGCATGCAGGCATTGTAAACGCGCGCCCGGGGCTTCACAACGAAACCCGGCCCGGGTCCCTGCGCCGCGCGGTTTCCCGCGAATTTCAAGCCGCTTTCTCGGGGTCAGGTCTCCCCATGTGCACCGTTACGACTGCGCTCCCCTCCGCGGGGTCAGGTCTCCCAGGTTGCACCACTCCTCGGGGTCAGGTCTCCATGTTGCACCCGTTGCGCCGACATACGCGGCTGATTGGCAGAAAGCACGCACATGGGAGGCCTGACCCCCTGGTTACGCCGGCGCGCGCTCACGTGCGCCAGTATGCCGGTGTGAACAGGATGAGAACGGTGAAGATCTCCAGGCGGCCGAGCAGCATGGTCGCGGTGCAGATCCAGATCTGAGCATCGGACAGGCTCGCGAAATTCGCTGCCGGTCCAACTTCGTGCAGCCCCGGCCCGATGTTGCACAGGGATGCGACGGCGGCCGAAAGCGCCGTGAGCGGCGGCAATCCCGATCCGGCCAGCAGCAGCGTGGCGACCACCAGAGTTGCTACCCACGCAAAGAAAAAGGCGAGCACGCCGAAGATGGTCCGTCCCGGGATCACCTGGCCGGCCACTTTCACCGGGGTGATGGCGTTCGGATGCAGCATGCGCACCATATCGCGGTAGATCTGGCGATAGAGCACGATCGCACGGATCATGCGGATTCCGCCGCCGGTCGAACCGGAACAAGCGGCAAATGTGCCGAGAAAGAGCAGCCAGAGCGGGGCGAACGACGGCCAGATGCCGTAGTCGGTCGTGGAGTATCCGGTCGTGGTCGCGATCGAGATGGTGTTGAAGGCCGCGTAGCGGATCGACGTCGCCAGGTCCGGATAGACTTCGTGCGCCCAGAGGTAACCGCCGATCAGCAGCACGCTCGCGCTGAGCAGGAAGAGGTAAGTCGTCGCCTCGGGGTCCTTGCGATAGGCGGCGATGCTGCGACCGCGCCATGCAATGAAGTGGGTGGCGAAGTTGATGCCGGCGACCAGCATGAACACGATCGCCACCGCCTCGATGGCGGGCGACTCGAAGTAGCCGATGCTCGCGTCGTGCGAGGAGAAACCGCCCAGCCCCATGGTGGTGAAGGCGTGCACGAGCGCGTCGATCCACCCCATCCCTGCCGTCCAGTAGGCGAGGAGGCACAGCGCGGTCAGCACGACGTAAACGGTCCAGAGAACCTTGGCCGTTTCCTTGATGCGCGGTGTCATGCGGGCGTCCTTCATCGGCCCGGGCATCTCGGCGCGGTAGATCTGGCGCCCGCCCAGTCCGAGCAGCGGCAGTATGGCGACCGCCAAAACCAGAATTCCGAGCCCGCCCAACCACTGCAGCTCGGCACGCCAGACGTTGATCGACGGCGGCAGGCGATCGAGCCCCGTGAGCACGGTGCCGCCGCTGGCCGTGAGCCCGGCCACGGACTCGAAATAGGCGTCGGTGAAGCTGAGGCCCGGAATGGACAGCAGCAGCGGCACCGTGGCGAAGGCTGCGCCACCGACCCAGGCGAACACAACCAGGGTAATGCCGTCCCGAGGCTTCAAGTCCTGACGAAAGCGCCGGGTCGCGAGCCAGAGCACGTATCCGGCCGCGCTGTTGATCGCCATGGATTGAGCGAATGCGTGCGTCGCGCCGTCGGCAAGCCCGATCGAGACCGCGAGCGGCACGAGGTGCCACAAGCTCATGACCATCGCAACCAGCCCCAGCAGCGGGGCCACCGGGAGTAGGCCGTTCAAGTCCGCTCACCGCGCATGGCCGCGCCCTCGGATGCATGCATCGGCATGCTCAGAGAAAGCCTACGCCGACCTGGAACAGCTTCTCGACCTTGGGCACGATGCGCTTGTTGACTGCGAACACGATGACATGGTCATCGGCCTGGATGACGGTGTCGTGGTGGGCGATGATCACCTCGCCGGCGCGGCGGCGGGAATCGCGCGTGTCGAGGTCCGACCTTTGCCGGACCAGAGCAGCGATCGTGGCGCCCTTGGGC
>JBOIEI010000543.1:0-2982 GCA_050741055.1 Burkholderiales bacterium
GTTGTCTGCGGTATGGCGGCGGCGGCCTCGGCGCGTGTTGTATTGCAGGTAGCCGATGCCCTCGAAGACCGGACCGTTGTAATCTTCGGTGGCGGGAACGCCCGCCTGGCAGGCGGCAGCGTGATAGCCCTCGGAGAGGGCATCGCGATCGAAGTAGCGCGTGATGTGCATCGGCCCCTCACGGCCGCGGTATTGCGGGTCGCCAGGCGCGTAGCATTCCATGCGCTTGAGATAGGGCAGCACATCGGCATACGCCCAGCCCGGATTGCCGAGGCTTGCCCAGTGATCGTATTCGAGCGGATCGCCGCGCACCCAGATCATCCCGTTCACGGCGCTGGAGCCGCCGAGCGCGCGCCCCCGCGGCCAGAAGATGCCGCGGCCACCGACCTTCTCGTCCGGCTCGGTCTGGAAGCGCCAGATCGCGCGTTCGCCGGTGAGGATGTGCGCGACGCCGGCTGGAATCCGGATCCACATCCAGCGGTCGTCGTCGCCCGCTTCGAGCAGCAGCACCGAGTGCTTGCCGGAGGCGCTCAAGCGATTGGCCAGCACGCAGCCGGCGGAACCGGCCCCCACGATGACGTAGTCGAATTCCATGTTAGCGCGGATATTTCATCGGGGCATGGCCTAACGCTTGCCGATCGCTTCCGGATTGGCGACGTTGATCGGCGCGCCGGCCGCGTAGGCGAGCAGCTGCTCGACCGCATTGGCGTACAACGCCTCGTAGCTCCCGCGCTCGGCATAACCCAGGTGCGGCGTGCACAGCGCGTTCTTCATCCCGAGCAGCGGATGCGAAGCACCGGTCACCGGCTCCTGCTCGTAGACATCCACCGCGGCGAATCCCGGCCGGCCTTTCTTCAGCGCGGCGGCCAGCGCGCCTTCGGCGATCAGGGGCGCCCGGCTGGTGTTGACGATGAGCGCCGTGGACTTCATGCGGGCGAGGTCATCGGCCGTCACGATGCCGCGCGTTTCCTTGTTGAGCGGCAGGTGCAGGCTAACGATGTCGGCATTCTCGAAGAACGCCTCGCGGCTCGGCGCGATCTCGAATCCCTCGGTTTTCGCGCGCGCGGTGGAGCCTTCGCGCCCCCAGCACACGACCTTCATGCCGAAGGCCTTGCCCACGCGCGCCACAGCGCCGCCGATGTGGCCGAACGCATAAATCCCCAGTACCCGGCCATACAGGCGCGTGCCGACGGTCGAATGCCAGTGGCCTTGCTTGAAGTTCTCGACTTCGTAGGGAATCGAGCGCAGCGACGAAAGGATGAGCCCCCAGGCCAGTTCCGCCGTGGTGGAGTAGGGGCTGCCGGCGCCGCTGCCGCCGCCGGCGGAAATCACGATGCCGTGCTCGGTGCAGGCGGCAACGTCGACGTGGCTCACGTTACGGCCGGTCTGGCTGATGAGCTTGAGCTGCGGCAGTTTCTCCACGATCTGGCGCGTGATCGGCACGCGCTGCTGCGTGAGCAGGACGGCATCGCATCCGGATACCTGCTCCACGACCCGCGCGGGATCGGTGTAGGCATCGGTGAAGATGCGCACTTCGTGGTCCTTCAGTTTCGGATAGGCACGCGTTCCGCGGAACACGTCGGCATAATCGTGAATGACCGCAATCTTCATGGCTCCCCCCTTCGGCTGTGGTGGGTGTGATGGTTCGGCAGACGGGTTACGATAACCTGTGCGTGCAGGGCACGCAATCGCAATCGGCCCCGTGTCGGGCGCCGCTGGCGCGTGGTGTCGTGCGTCGCTGGCTGCTCGGCGTCACCACTTGAAGCGCGGCTCGGGACCGCTGGCTATGGGGCGGCGTAGCTGCGGGCCGGGCATCTAACGTAAACTCGGCCGAGTGGCGATCCGCCGCGCCGCCGATCGCGCACAATGGTCCAGAGGAGAATGCAATGAGCGAGCAGGCTCTCGTACGCTTCGAAGTCGAAGACGGCATCGGCGTGATCACCGTCGACAATCCGCCGGTGAACGCGCTCAGTCCCGGTGTGCCCGAAGGCATCATCGCGGCGGTGGAGCGTGGGGAAGCGGACCCCGATGTGAAAGCCATGGTGTTGATGGGCGCGGGTCGTAGCTTCATCGCCGGCGCGGACATCCGCCAGTTCGGCAAGCCGCGAGCGACGCCGGCACGGCGGACCTACGACGTGCTCGATCAGGGCACCAAGCCGATCGTCGCCGCCATTCACGGTTTCGCGCTCGGCGGGGGTCTCGAGAACGCGCTCGCGTGCCATTACCGGATCGTCGTGCCGAGCGCCAAGGTGGGCTTGCCGGAAGTATTGATCGGCATCCTGCCGGGCGGCGGCGGAACGCAGCGTCTGCCGCGCTTGATCGGTCCGAAAGCGGCGATGGAGATGATCGTGAGCGGCCGCCACGTGCCGGCGCCGGAAGCGAAGGCGCTCGGCATCGTCGACGAGGTGCTCGAGGGCAAGGACCTGCGCAAGGAGGCGATCGCGTACGCCAGGGGCATCGCCGCTCGCCGGCCGCTGCCGCGCGTGCGCGACAAGACCGACAAGCTCGCCGAAACGAAATCCGATCCCGGCATGTTCGAGGCGATGCGCAAATCGATCGCGCGCAAGGCGCGCAACCAGAAGGCGCCGTATCACTGCATCGCCGCGGTCGAGGCTGCGGTGTCCGAGCCGTTCGACGAGGGCGTGAAGACCGAACGACGGCTTTTCACCGAGCTGGAGAATTCCGACGAAGCGCGCGGTTTGCGTTACGCGTTCTTCGCCGAGCGCGAAGTCGCGAAGATCCCCGGCGCACCGAAAGATCTCAAGCCGCCGCGCGTCAAGAGCGCAGCGATCGTCGGCGCCGGCACGATGGGCGGCGGCATCGCGATGTCCTTCGCCGATCACGGCATTCCGGTGAAAGTCCTCGAAGCCACACGCGAGGCGCTCGACAAGGGCTTGCAGCGCGTGCGCGACAACTACGCGGTCAGCGTGAAGCGCGGCAGCCTCACGCAGGCCGATATGGACAAGCGCCTGCCGCTCATCC
>JBOIEI010000544.1:0-2480 GCA_050741055.1 Burkholderiales bacterium
CAGGCATCGAAGCAAGCCTCGCCAACGTTCCGGTGGTCGACAGTCAGCGGGTGGAAGAAATCAAGCAGGCGATCAGCGGCGGGCACTTCAAGGTGAACCCGGACGTGATCGCGGACCGGCTGCTCGAGACGGTGCGGGAACTGATCCAGTCACAGAAACGCTGAGCGGACGCAACCGGCGATGAGCTCGACACCCACACAGTACGCCGCGGTTCTGGAGCAGGAACGGGACCGCGTGCGCGAGTTTCTGCAGCTGCTGCAGCAGGAACAGGCCGCCCTGGTGGCTGGGGACCATGACGAGCTGATGGCCTTCACGGAGCAGAAGGCCGCCCGCATCCTCGATCTGCGTCGCGTCTCGGATAGCCGCAGCCGCCTGCTCGCATCGCACGGCTTGCGCGCCGACAAGGACGGCATGAGCGCCTGGATCGAGCACTTCGGCGACGAGCCGATCCGCCGGCTATGGGGCGAGATCAAGTCGCTCGCCGCCCAGGTTCGCGCCGCCAACGAGATCAACGGCGCCCTGGTGGCCGCACGGCTCAAACACAACCAGGCTGCCATCGCCGCCCTGCAATCGGCCGCCCGCAGCGGCTCGGGCGTCTACGGGCCCGACGGCGGCGCGCGCTTCACCGCCTCGACCACCCGCGCGCTCGCCAGCGCGTAGCCATCCGGCCGGCGTTTGCGCCGGCGTCCCATCCCCGTCCAGTAGCCGGCCCGGTAAACTACCGGGCGGCGTGCGCGCCGAACTCGCCGCAAACAACGAGCCGGTCTCGCGCCGGCGCGCACGGCGCGCCCTATCCAGAGCCCCGCACAACGTGACCGACCGTCCCGACGAGCACGCGCGCGTCGCAGCCGAGCATGCGCACTGGCAGCGCAATGCCCGCGCGCTGGCAGCGGGCAACATGCTGATCAACATCGGCTGGAATGCCGCCTTCGCTTTCCTGCCGCTGATCGTCCAGGCGATGGGCGTCGAACACAACCTCGCGCTCTGGGTCGGCGCGATGATGTTCGGCTACTACGGCACGAGCTGCCTCTTCACCCCGGTCTGGGGGGTGCTGGCCGACTACTACGGGCGCAAGAGCATGGTACTGCGCGCCGGGTTCGGGATGGCGTTCGGGTTCGCGGTGCTGTCGACCATCTCCAATCCGCTCGGTTTCCTGTGCGTGCTGGTTTTGGTGGGGCTCGCCAACGGATTCGTGCCCGCGGGTCAGGCGCTGGTCGCCACCAGCACGCCGGGAACCTACGTCGGCAGCGCGCTCGCGCTCACGCAGATCGGCGCGGCTACCGGCACGCTGCTCGGTCCGCTGGCCGGGGCGGCACTGATCGGGCTGCTGCCGAGCGCGCATGCGCTGTTCGCGTTCACCGCCGCCTTGATGTTCGGTGCCAGCCTCCTCGCCTTCGCCCGCGTGCGCGAAGAGCACGTGCGCCCGGCGCATCCGCTGCGCATCGATCTGCTTGCCGACATCGGGCAGCTGTTGCGGGTACCGGAGCTGAAGCTGCTCTATTACTTGCAGGTCCTGTTCTCCTTCACCGTGTTCGGCGCGATGCCGATCGTTTCGCTCTACACGATGCAGCTGCTCGACGAGCAGCCGGGATTCGGCGGCCTGAGCGTGGAGAGCTGGGTGGCGGCGACCGCCATGGCGTTCACCTTGGCCGGCATCGGCGTGCTGCCGCTATGGGGACAGGTTCTGAACCGATTCTCGTCGCGGCGGGTGCTCGGCATCCTGCTCGCCGGCACCTGCGCGGCCAGCGTGCTGCTGCCTCTGGTGCGCAACCCCTTGGAGCTGACGGTCGCGCGCATGCTGTTCGCCCTGTTCGTGTCGGGCTTGCCGCCGACCTTAATCCGCATGATCAAGGATCGTGCGCCGCAAGGCATGGAAGCCCGCACGCTCTCCTACGGCACGGCGTTGCAGCAAATGGGCAGCGCAGCCGCACCGCTGATCGCCGGCCTGCTGGCGCCCTACCTCGGCCTGCG
Source organism: Burkholderiales bacterium (assembly GCA_050741055.1). Lineage (GTDB taxonomy): Bacteria > Pseudomonadota > Gammaproteobacteria > Burkholderiales > WYBJ01 > WYBJ01. The sequence goes on from JBOIEI010000544.1 coordinate 1,972, forward strand.
CGGCTTCTTCTGGCTGTGCAGCGGCCTCATCGTCCTGGGTTGGGTGTTGTGGAAAAGGCACGGCCGCGGCCCGGCTTCGAGCTCGCAAGCATAGCCCGGAAGTTTTCACCAGGCCGGCCCGAATCCGAACCAAATGCTTTGCGTAACGAAGTGATCGAGCACAACCGGGCCAGGTTTCGACTTCCGCCCGCTACCCCGCTACCTGGGCGCGAACTTCACGGCGCCGTACCGAGCGCGTTCGCAAGCTGCCACCAGGTGCGGGTGACACGCTCGAGAAAGCTTTGCGGCCGGAAGCGATGGGCGATGAAATACATCGGCAGGCGCCGCACGCCGAAGTCCGCAAGCGCGATGCGCGCGCCGCTGTGCCATGCGGCGACATCGAACGCGCGCCTGGAAACCCGTTCCAGCGCGAGCCGCGCATATTCGAGGTAGCGGGTTGCTTGTGCTGCGCTTTCCGGCGTGAGCACGAAGCAGAGCAGCTCCATCAGATCGCGCTGCGGCAGGTCGTA
>JBOIEI010000545.1:0-4050 GCA_050741055.1 Burkholderiales bacterium
GCTTTATCGTGTCGAAGGTTCGCGCAGCCGAGCCGGCGGCGGCTCGGGACTGGGTCTCGCGATTGCACGCGCGCTGGTTGAAGGCCATGGGGGTACGATGAGCGCGCATGCGTCCGCGTTGGGCGGGCTCGAGATCCGGATCGTGTTTCCGGGAGAGATGCATGACTGAACGCATACTGATCGTCGAGGACGAGCAAAAGCTCGCGAGGCTGCTGGGCGATTACCTCGCGCAGGAAGGCTTCGAGGTGGCGCTGCTGCATCGAGGCGACGAGGTCGAAGGCTGGATGCGCGCGAACCGCGCCGACCTCGTGCTGCTCGATCTGATGCTGCCGGGCAAGAGCGGACTGGAAGTGTGCAAGTCGATCCGTGCGAGCTCCGATCTTCCCATCATCATGGTGACCGCGCGCGTGGACGAGATCGACCGGCTGCTCGGTCTCGAGCTCGGCGCCGACGACTACATCTGCAAGCCGTTCAGTCCGCGCGAAGTCGTCGCGCGAGCGAAAGCGGTTCTGCGCCGGGCGAAGCGTGGCGATGCGCCAGCCAAGGGCGACCTGGTCCTGGACGAGGCGGGCTTCCGGGCCGAAATCGGCGGCAAGGACCTGGGACTCACCGCGGTGGAGTTCGAGCTGCTGAAGGTGCTCGCCGCGCATCCGGGGCGGATCTATACCCGCGATCAATTGATGGATGCGATGTACCGCGACGAGCGCGTCGTTTCGGATCGCACCGTCGACAGCCACATCAAGAAGATCCGCAGGAAGATTGCGGACGTCGTGCCGGATCGGGAGCTCATTCACTCGGTCTATGGGTTGGGCTACAAGTACGAGTGGTAATCGATAGACGATCGGCACGGCGCGCGCGGGCGCGACTCTTGAGATCACTCTTCCGTCGCTCAGCGCAACCCATATAATCACCGCCGAATGCCGTACGTGCAAGCACGTGCCGCTCGACCACGCACGACGGCACGCATGCTCGAAATCCAACCATCGGGGGATTGCCATGGACCGCTCTCCGGGATTCTTCGTACTGACCTTCGCCGCCTGCCTGCTGCTCGCCTCCGGCGCTTCGCCGGCGCAAACGCCACCCGACAAGCCGTTCGAGCCGATCAGCGGCCAGGCCGGCAAGGATGTCGTCTGGGTGCCCACGCCGCCGGCGCTGGTCGAGAAGATGCTCGACATGGCCAAGGTCTCCCCGCAGGATTTCGTCATGGACCTCGGTTCGGGCGATGGCAGGAACATCATCGCCGCGGCCCGGCGTGGGGCGCGGGCGCTGGGTGTCGAGTACAACCCGGACATGGTCGCCCATGCGCAGCGCGAAGCCGAAAAGGCCGGTGTCGCAGGCAAGGCGCTGTTCGTTCAGGGCGACATGTACGAGGCCGACATCTCCGAGGCCACGGTGCTGGCTCTGTTCCTGCTGCCCGAGAACCTGGACCGCTTGGTGCCGAAGTTTCTCGACATGAAGCCCGGCACGCGCATCGTGCTCAATACTTTTGGCATCAGGGACTGGGACGCCGACCGCATCGAGCAGGCGGGCGACGGCTGCGACGCATGGTGCGATGCGCTGCTCTACATCGTCCCGGCCAAGGTTGCGGGCCGCTGGCGACTGGACGACGGCGAGCTCGTGCTCGAACAGACTTACCAGGTGATCACCGGTTCGTTCGAGTCCGGCGGCGCGATCCGGCTTCTCACCAACCCGACGCTGCAAGGCGACCGTATCCGGTTCGCGCTGGACGGCGTGGAATACAGTGGAATCGTAAACGGCGGGACGATCGAGGGAAGCCGCAGCGGCTCGGCTTCCGGTCCCTGGCAGGCGAGGCGAATCGAAAGCCACGCCGAGCGGACGTGACTCTCGACAAGGCTTTGCCCATCACGCTCGCCGTGAGAGTCATGCGTGCGCGGGCCGGGTTACCATCGCACATTCGCAGCGCAAGCAGCGCGCGACAAGAAACCAACGAGGAGAGAATTTGCCATGCGTAGTACTCGATGCTGCATCGTTGCGGGCGCTCTTGCGCTCACATTCTCGCCGTGGGCGCAGGCTGCCCAGTCGAGCTATCCGGATCGTCCCATACGGCTGATCATCGGAAGCGCGCCGGGGTCGGGCCCCGACATCATTTCGCGCGTGATCTCCGAGCGGCTCTACGCGATGTGGAACCAGCGCATCGTGGTCGATTCGCGCCCCGGCGCGGCGGGGACGATCAGCGCGGAGCTGGCGTTGCGTGCAGCACCCGATGGCTATACGTGGATGATGCTGACGTCTCAGCTGCTGGTGGCGAGCCAGGTGTTCCCGAATCTCAAGTTCGATCTCGAGCGCGACTTCGCCTCGATCAGCCTGATCGGCACGGTACCGTTCGTGCTCATGGTCAATCCCCAGGTGCCGGCCAAGTCGATCGCCGAACTGGTCGCGCTGGCGAAGAAGTCGCCCGGTGCGCTGCGCTACGGCTCGGCGGGAACCGGGGCTTCCGAGCATTTGTCCGGCGTCATGTTCACGCAGCTCACCGGTACGGAAATGCTGCACGTGCCGTACAAAGGCGTGGCGCAGGCCGTCGCGGACACCATCGCCAACGAAGTGCAGTTGACGTACGCGGTGGTGCCGGCTGCGAACCCGAGCATCCAGGGCGGTCGCCTGCGCCCCCTCGGCGTCACCAGCCGCAAGCGCGCACCGCTGCTGCCGAACGTGCCGTCGATCTCCGAGGCCGTGCCGGGCTACGAGATGCTGGGGTGGTACAGCCTGGTCGCCCAGACCGGTACGCCGGATGAAATCCTGGCCAAGGTGAGCGCGGACGTGGTGAAGATCGTCAAGGAGCCGGCGTTCGCCGAGAAGCTGAAGGCGCTGGGCATCGACGTGGTCGGAGGCACGCGCGCCGACCTCGACGCCTTCCGCCGCAGTCAGACCGAGCGCATCAGCAAGCTCGTCAAGGCCGCCGGCGTCGACAACAAGCAGTGACACGATGAGCCAGGACTTTCCACTCGACGGCCTCGAGGTCGTCGACATGAGCCAGGGTATCGCCGGCCCCAGCGCCGGCATGATGCTCGCGCAGTACGGTGCCGAGGTCGTCAAGATCGAGCCGAAGGAAGGCGATTGGTCGCGCAGCATCACCGCCGGGGCGGAGGCGATGACGTCGATGGCGATCGCGACCAACCTGGGCAAGCGCAGCATCGCGCTCGACCTGAAGCAGCCGCGCGGCGCCGAGATCGTGCATCGGCTCGCGCGCCGGGCGGACGTGTTCATCGAAAACTTCCGCACCGGCGTGATGGAGCGCCTGGGGTTCAGCTATGCGCATGTCTGCGCCTACAACCAGGCCGTCGTCTATCTGTCGGTGACGGGTTTCGGCCAGCAAGGGCCGATGCGCAGCCAGCCGGCGACGGACGCGATCCTGCAGGCATTCACCGGCATGATGCGCATCAATACCGGCCGCGAGGACGGCTTGCCGCATCGCCTCGAATGCTGGCCGATCGACATCGCCAGCGGCATCTATGCCTTCCAGGCGATCGCGATGGCGCTGTACGCACGCAAGGAGACCGGCCGCGGCCGCTACATCGATGCGAGCCTGATGCAAGGCGGCGCCGGTTTGCAGGCCGTGCGCATTCTCGATCACGCGATCACCCGTGGCGCTTCGGCGGGGGCGGGCGCATTTCCGGTCGGCACGTTCCGCACCCAGGACGGCTGGATCAACCTGAGCGTATTGAAGGATGTGCTATGGGAGCCGTTCTGCCGCGTGATCGGCCGGCCCGATTTCGGCGCCGATCCGAGCCTTGCCAAGCTGGCCGGACGCAAGGCGCGAGCCGCAGAGATCCTGGCGGCCGCGAACGAAGCGTTGGCGCAGCACCCGTCGGACTATTGGTGCGAGCAGATGCGCGCGGCCGGCATATTGAACGAGCGGGTCAACGACTACGACGCTCTGCTCGCGCATCCGCAGGCCGAAGCCAATGGCACGTTCACCTGGGTCGAGCAGCCCGCGGTCGGGCGCGTTCCCCATCCCAATGTGCCGGGACCGCAGCCGCACATGGCTGGCGATGCCAGATCGCTCGCGCCGCGCGTCGGTGAGCATACGCG
>JBOIEI010000546.1:0-2389 GCA_050741055.1 Burkholderiales bacterium
CTACAAACGTCCATTCGTGACGGCAAAATGCGGAGCCGAGAATGACAGCTTCCAACGATGCGGGCTGGAATCCGGTTTTCGGCTTCCTTGCCTGGCTGGTCACCGTAGCTCTGGCCGCCGGTCTCGCCGCCATCGCTTCGGCCGACGCACCCGAGCTCTATGCCAGGCTGGTAAAGCCCGAGTGGGCGCCGCCCGCGTCGATCTTCGGCCCGGTCTGGATGGTGCTCTACTTCCTCATGGCCATGGCGGCCTGGCTCGTATGGCGCGACCGGGGCTTCGCACGCGCACCGCTCGCGCTTGGTCTATTCCTGGTCCAGCTGGTAGCGAACGCGCTTTGGAGCTGGTTGTTCTTCGCCTGGCGGCAGGGCCTTCTCGCCCTCGTCGACATGGTCGTCCTGGCTGCGCTGATCGTCGTCACGATCGTGGCCTTCTGGCGCATCCGGCCGCTCGCCGGCGCGCTGCTCCTGCCCTATCTCGCCTGGGTTGTCTATGCGGCGGCGCTCAATTACCGCGTATGGCAGCTCAATCCGGACCTGCTCCTTTGACCCCCATCGGTGTGATCGAACGGGCACGCGCGGCGCCCTGCTATTGAGCTTCGGCGTGCGGGCTGCGAACATCGGCGGAACTTCGAATGCGACAGGAGGAGCTTCGATGGGCGCTTACCAGAGCGAGGTCCGGGACGGCATGCGCATCGACTGGGACGTGCCGATCGCGATGGACGACGGCGTGGTGCTGCGGGCCGACGTCTTTCGTCCGATCGCCGAGGGCCGCTACCCGGCGATCGTAAGCTACGGACCCTACGGCAAGGGACTCGCGTTCCAGGACGGCTACAAGACCGCCTGGGAGATCATGTGCCGCGAGAACCCGGACGCCGTCAGCGGCACCAGCAACCAATACCAGAACTGGGAAGTGGTCGATCCCGAGAAGTGGGTGCCCGACGGCTATGCCATCGTGCGCGTCGACTCGCGCGGCGCGGGGCGTTCGCCCGGGTTTCTCGCCCACAACAACGCGCGCGAGAACCGCGATTTCGCCAACTGCATCGAATGGACCGCGGCGCAACCCTGGTGCAGCGGCAAGGTGGGGCTCAACGGCATCTCCTACTATGCGTCGAGCCAGTGGCGCGCAGCCGCGATGCAGCCGCCGCATCTGGCCGCGATCTGCGTCTGGGAGGGCTGGGTCGACAACTATCGCGATTCGACCCATCACGGCGGCATCGTGTGCGTGTTCCGCAAGAACTGGCAGGACATGCAAGTGAAGACCGTGCAGCACGGCGTGGGCAGCCGCGGCACGACAAGCCGCCTCACGGGCGAGCTCGTATGCGGACCGGAGACGCTGCCGGAGGAAACGCTCGCGCGCAATCGCGAGGACATGTGGGCGGACATCCTGGCGCAACCGCTCGACGGCCCGTACTACCGCGAACGCAGCGGCGATCTTTCGAAGGTGCAGGTGCCGCTGCTGACGTGCGCGAACTGGGGCGGCCAGGGGCTGCACCCGCGCGGCAATTTCGAGGGCTTCATGCGCGCAGCCTCCGGACAGAAGTGGCTCGAAGTACACGGCGGCTCGCACTGGGCGCCCTTCTACACCGACTACGGCGTCGCGCTGCAGAAGCGCTTCTTCGATCACTTCCTCAAGGGCGAGAACAACGGCTGGGAAAAGCAGCCGAAGGTGCTGCTGAACGTGCGCCATCCCGGCGAGAAGTTCGTCCAGCGCGCCGAGAACGAATGGCCGCTCGCGCGCACGCGCTGGACAAAGTTCTACCTCGATCCGGAGGGCATGCGGCTCACGCCGCAGCCGCCGAGCGGCCGCAAGACGCTCAGCTACGAGCCGCTCGCCACCGGGCTCACGTTCCGCTCCGATCCACTGACCGAGCCGACCGAGATCACCGGGCCCTCGGCTCTCGAGCTCTTCGCCTCGTCGGCCACGACCGATGCCGACTTCTTCATCGTCCTGCGGGTGTTCGATCCGGACGGCAAGGAGCTGGTGTTCCAGGGCGCGCTCGATCCGCATACCCCGATCGGCCAGGGCTGGCTGCGGGCCTCGCACCGTAAGCTCGACCCGAAGCTGTCGCTGCCCTACCGGCCTTACCACACGCATGATGAGCTGCAGCCGCTCACGCCCGGAGAAGTTGTCGAACTGGACGTCGAGATCTGGCCCACGAGCATCGTGGTCCCGGCCGGCTGGCGCATCGCGCTCTCCGTTCTGGGCAAGGACTACGAATGGGAAGGCGCTGCGACCCGGCTTTCGAATATGAAGAATCCGATGAAAGGCTGCGGGCCGTTCGAGCACGACGACCCAGTGGACCGCCCACCCGAGATCTTCGGTGGCAAGATCACCCTGCACTTCGGCCCGGATCGGCAGGCGGCCGTGCTGCTGCCGAACATCCCCCCCG
>JBOIEI010000547.1:0-2374 GCA_050741055.1 Burkholderiales bacterium
ATCCGGTACTGCTCGAGCTTCGCTTCGTCGAGCTCCAATCCCAGCCCCGGTCCCTGCGGCAGCAGCAGACTGCCTTTCGAAATGTCGAGGCGCGTCTTGCACACCGTGTCGCGCACCTTGAGCGGCCCGACGCACTCGAGGCCCGCGACCACGTTGCGCGACGTTGCCGCCAGCATGATCTCGGCGATCGTGCTCGGATCGAGCCCGAAGCCGTGGCCGATCACGCATGGAATGCCGGCCGCCTCGGCGGTGGCCAGCATGCGCGCCGCGCGCAGGATGCCGCCCGCCTGCTTGATGCCGAACTTGACGTAGTCGGCCGCGTCGGCCTTGATGACTGCGACCAGGCTCTGGTGATCGCTGACAGTCTCGTCGGCCATGATGGGGATGCCGCCTTCGCGGCGCACGCGCGCGAGCCCCGCGATGTCCTCCTTCGGCGCGGGCTGTTCGAACAGCTGCAGGTCGTACGGCCGCACCATGGCGCAGAGCTTCAGCGACGTATCGGCGTCGTAGAGGCAATTGGCGTCGATGCGAAGCTTCATCGCATTGCCGACCGCGGCACGCACGGCGGCGACCCGGTCCCGGTCGGCCTCGATGCCACCGCCGACCTTGATCTTGGCCGAGCGAAAACCGGCCGCGAGCCAGCGCTTGGCTTCCGCTGCGGCCTCCTCGGGCGGCAGCATGCCGATCCAGCCGTTGAACTGGACGGCCTCGAGCTTGGCGCCGCCGAGGTAGGTGTGGATCGGCACGCCCAGCACACGCGCCGCAAGCTCCACGCACGCCATCTCCACGCCCGCCCCGGCGCCGGGTTGCGTGGGCGCGAGTTGATCCAGCCGCTCGATCAGCAGATTGATGTTGAGCGCATCGAGCCCGACGATCGCCGGCGCAACGCGATCGCGCATCGTCGCCAGCAGCTCGACCGCGGTTCCAGGCGACTTGGCAGCGGCGGAAGGCTCGATGCTGCTGATGCCGACCGTGCCGTCGGCGGCGGTGAGGCGCACGACGACACACTTGGTCACGTCCTTGGTGATGCCGGCGCTGGTGAAGGCCCCCGTCAGGGGCATTGCGACGCCGAAGATTTCGACGCGTTCGATGCGCGAGTTCATAGCGGGCTCCCGTTGCGGTCCGGAAGCGCTGAGCCTATCACTTTGCGTATCACTTCGCGCATCACTTCGCCTGTGCGATCTCCATCAACCCGCGCAGCGCGAGGTAGTAGCCATAGAGGCCGAATCCCGTGACGACGCCGCGCGTGTGCCGCCCCACGTCCGAGATGCGGCCGCGCAGCGCCGGGTTCGACACGTGCACTTCGATCGTCGGGAAATTGACCTGCGCGATGGCGTTGTTGAGCGCGGCATAGCCAACGGTGAAGCCGGCCGGGTTGATCACGCAGCCGTTGCAGCCGGCGTCGTGCGCAGCGTAGAGCTTGTCGATGATCTCGCCTTCCTGGTTGGAGTGGAAGATGTCGAGCCCGACCTTCAACTCGGCCGCGTACTTGCGCACGTGCTCGTCGTACTGCGCGAGCGTCGTCGGACCGAACAGCTCCAGCTGCGACTTGCCGCGCATGTTCATGCCGGCGCCGTGAATCACGAGGATGTTCGCCACTGCCGCCTCCTATGCTCTATACCAGAAACCTGCCCACCAGACGGGCACACGATGCTCCCCTCGCCCACCGGGGGAGAGCGGTTAGCTAAGGACGCGCGGGCTCGAGGTTCTCGCGCAACCAGCGCACGACCTGCTCGGCGACTTCGCTATTGTTGCGGTCCATCATCAGCATGTGACTGTTGCCGGCGAGACCGGCTTCGGGCAGAAGCAGGAAACGCGCTCGGCCGCCGGCCGCAGCAATCGCGTTGACGGTATCGAGGCAGCCGTTGCGGCGCACATCGCCGTTGCGGCCCGGAGCGCCGACGCTGTGGTCGCCCCAAAGCGACAGTAGCGGTACGCGCACGAACCGGGTCGCGATCTCCTCCGCGGTGACCGGCGCCATGTCGCCTTCGATGTTCACCAGCGCGCTCACCCGCTCGGCTCGGCGCCGCACCACATCCATGCCGTACGCCCCGGATTGGGAGTGCACCATGACGATCGCCGGCCCGATGTCGTCGAGCAGCGCAACCAGTGCCGCTACCGTAGCGGCACCGCCGGCCTCCAGCGTCACCTCGGTGTTCGGCACCAGCTGCGCGCTGTAAGCGGCGAAGTGCTGATACGGAAACTGCGTGTCGGCAAACGCTTGCAGGTAGCCCGGCCCGATGCGGAAGTTGATCCACGCGCGCTCGTGGGTGGCGACCGGCACGGCGACGTCGGCGGCTTGCGACTCCCCGCGCGCTCGGTTGATCCGCGAGGCGGCGAAGCCGGAGCGCCCGCGACCCGAATGATCGACCAC
>JBOIEI010000548.1:0-5865 GCA_050741055.1 Burkholderiales bacterium
GCCGAACTGCATCTCGGCGAGCTTCACCGGGTCGGACAGGAGCCGCGCGGACAGGTCGAAGAACGCCTTGGCGATGCCCATCTCGTCGCCCATGCTGCTGTAGTTGTTGCCCTTGCCCGCCTCGCGCTTCATCGCCTCGGCCAGGATCCGGCTCGATTTCTCCGCGATGTCGACCAGCGTCTTCGGGTCGAGCCCGGTCGGTGCGTTGCTTGCCTCGCTCATGTCGGCTTGTCCTTCGGAATCACGTCGCGGCTAAAGCGCAGTACGCCTCTAGCGCCGCGCTGGCGCCGCAGCCGGCCCGCGTGCATCAGGCAGTTGAGGTGAGCGATGCATTCGCCCATCGCGAAATACCAGGCGCGATCGTCCAGCGTGCGGCGAAAGAGCACCGGGACGAGCTCGCGGGCGCAACGCGGCTCGCTACAGGCTGCCCTGAGCTCGTCCAAGCGCTCCGCGTGGTGCTTCTGCAACTGGGCGATTCGCCCTCGAATGCCGCGAAACGGCAAGCCGTGCGACGGCAGCACCAGAGTGTTATGCGGCAGCGCCGCAAAACGGTCCAGCGACTGCAGGAATTGCGCGAGCGGATTGCCGTCCGGTTCGACCGGCCGCACGCTGATATTGGTGCTGATCCGGGGCAGCACCATGTCGCCGGCAATGAGCACGTCCAGGGGTTCGCAATGGAGCGACGCGTGCTCGGGCGCGTGGCCGTGACCGATCAGAACGCGCCAGGGTCGGCCGCCGATGTCAAGCCGCTCGTCCGGCATGATGCGGCGGAAGGTGTGCGGAAGCTCGCTGATGAGGCGGGGATAGGCGCCAGAGAAGACTTTCATGCCCTCGATGCGCGCCTCGTCCAGGCCGTGGGCCCGGAACAGGTCGAACATCGCGCCGCGGTGGTGCCCCGGCGTTTCGTGGTACAGGGCCAACGCGGTGAGGAACTCGCCCTCGGTCATCCACAGCGGCGCATCCCACCGCCGCTGGTGCCAACCGGCCAGCCCGACGTGATCTGCGTGATAGTGAGTTACCACTAACCTCTTGATCGGGCGGCCCCCGAGCAGCCCGCCGAAAGCTTGCTCCCAGAGCGCGACGGTCGCCTTGTGGTTCAGCCCGCAGTCGATCAGCGTCCAGCCGTCGCCGTCGGCAAGCAGCCACAGGTTGATGTGATCCAGCGCGAACGGCAACGGCATGCGCAGCCAATGCACGCCGGGCGCGACTTCGATGCTGCCCGCGGGCGCGGGCACCTGTTCACCGAACGCGTACGCCAGCCCGTTCGCCGGTGCGGCGGTAGACGGTCGGGACGGAACGACTGATGGGGTCAATGCGGGGCTCATGCTGGGACTGATCTATTGTAGCGGGCCAATGTTGCGAAGCACAAACCGGGCCTTTGCTTGACGGCTGCAAGCGGGCGGAGAACCATAGCGCGCGGAGAACCATAGCGGGCGAAGAACCATGGCGGACGCCATCCCACGACCACGCAGCAGACGCTACCCGAGGGCGCACCCATGACCTCGTATCCCAGCCTGGGCTTCGGCCTGGGCGAAAGCATCGACATCCTGCGCGAGAGCCTCGCGCAGTTCTGCAGCCAGGAAATCGCGCCGCTCGCGGCCGCGATCGACCGCGATAACGCGTTCCCGCAGTCGTTGTGGCGCCTGCTCGGCGACATGGGACTGCTCGGCATCACGGTGGAGGAAGCCTATGGCGGGGCGGGCCTCGGCTACACCGCCCACGTCGTCGCGATGGAAGAGATCAGCCGCGCCTCGGCCTCGGTTGGCCTCTCCTACGGTGCGCACTCCAATCTCTGCGTGAACCAGATCCGGCGTAACGGCACCGAGGCACAGAAGGGTCGCTACCTGCCGCGGCTCATCACGGGCGAGCATGTCGGAGCGCTGGCGATGTCCGAACCCGGCGCGGGATCGGACGTGGTGAGCCTCAAGCTGCGGGCCGAGCGCAAGAGCGATCGTTACGTCCTGAACGGCACCAAGATGTGGATCACCAACGGGCCGGATGCGGACGTGCTGGTCGTCTACGCCCGAACCGAGCCCGACGCCGGCGCGCGCGGAATCACCGCCTTCCTGATCGAGCGCGGCCTCCCCGGATTCTCCACCGGCCCCAAGCTCGACAAGCTCGGCATGCGCGGATCGAACACATCCGAGCTGATCTTCCGGGACTGCGAAGTGCCCCTGGAGAGCGTCCTCGGCGGAGTCGACCGCGGCGTGGATGTCCTCATGAGCGGGCTCGACTACGAGCGCGCGGTCCTGGCTGGCGGCCCGCTCGGCATCATGCAGGCGTGTCTGGACGTCGTGCTGCCCTATGTGCACGAGCGGCGCCAGTTCGGTCAGCCGATCGGCACCTTCCAGCTCATGCAGGGCAAGCTCGCCGACATGTATACGACACTCTCGGCCTCGCGGGCCTACGTCTACGCGGTGGCGCAGGCGCTGGACCGAGGCGAGGTCACACGGTACGACGCGGCCGGCGCGATTCTGTACGCGGCCGAACGGGCCACCTGGATGGCCTCGGAGGCGATCCAGTGCCTCGGGGGCGTGGGTTACACCAACGACTTCCCGGCCGGGCGCTTGCTGCGCGATGCCAAGCTCTATGAGATCGGCGCGGGAACCTCCGAAATACGGAGGTGGCTGATCGGAAGAGAGCTGTTCGAAAGAAGCGGCTAACCGGTACCGCTTCATTCGGGTGGCGGGCGGAACTGCACAGTGTCGTCGTAGTAGGCGGCATCCTCGTTCTCGGGGCATACGCCCGGAATGCCGAGCAGCGGCAGCGCGAGCAATGCTTTCGGCCGCGGATACCAAGTGCCCTGGGCGAAGCGTTCGGCAAGGATCGAATCGAGGTGGGCGCATAGCACTGCCGCCGGCGCGTCGATGCAAGCCTGCGGGACGACGACAACCGCCGCGCGGCCGCAGATGCGATAGAACGGTGCACGCAGTGCGTCGTACAGGCCGTGGCCAAAGACGGCGAAGCGCATTCGCTGCCTGACATCGCGTCGGCGCGCCCAGAAAAGCTCCTTCCATCGGCGCTCGGCAAGGAGATCCAGCAACGCCGCGTCGGCCGACGCGACCACGATGCCGCTCTCGTCGAACTGGGTCGCCGCATCGCGGATCGGCCCGCGGCGGCCGTCGCGCGCCGGTGACTTCATACCGGCGGCATGCAAGGCGGCCAGGCGATGTTTCGTCTGCGCGAAGCGCAGCCACACCAGCGCATTGAAGAAGTCGTGCCAGTCGTGCGGCCGGGTCACGATCTCGGCACACGTGACAATGCGTTCTTCATAGGCCATCGGAGTTGCGTCAGGCGCGACCAACCGGATGGCGCCCGGTGTCTTCTCGGCGGGTTCACGGGGCGCTTTCCCGGCGTGCGCGGAAAAGAGCGCGTTCAACTCCTCGAGGCCACACGGACCCAGCCCCGGCAACTCTTCCAGCAGCGCGCGCAACGGGTCGAACAGGGGCCGCCGGGCGAGCTCGGCCAACGGCGCCGCTGTGCCCGGATCGTCTCCGGCTGTGTCTGGAACCGCTTGGGCGTGCCGCAATCTATTTCCTCACCGATTGATGCTGCGGAACGCGGTTGACCAGCCGCTTTCCGCAATGCGCTCCCGTTGTATGTTTTTCCCGAGGGGTATGCTTGCCTTCCCTCTCTCCTCGAAATTGACCCTCGCCCACCCAACCGCTACCATCGATTCGCCACCTGAACGCGCCGGCCCGCTTCGAATGCCGGGCGCAGGCCACCGGCAAGGAGGAGCGCACCCCATGTTCGTATGCCGTGTTGCACTCGCAGCCGCGCTGGCTGCGACGTTCGCCTGCCACGCCCAGAATTATCCGACCAAGACGGTGCGCATCGCAGTGCCCTTTCCCGCCGGCGGCCCGACCGATACGCTGGCCCGGCTGGTCGGGCAGAAGCTGACCGAGTCGCTCGGGCAGACCTTCCTCGTCGACAATCGCGCCGGCGCGACAGGCACCATCGGCACCGCCATGGTGGCGAAGGCGCCGCCCGACGGCTACACGCTGCTCATGTCCGCGACCAGCAACTACGTGGCCGCGTTCCTGTACCGGAGCCTGCCCTACGATCCCGAGCGCGATCTCGCGCCACTGGTCCAGATCGCGACGCTGCCGTTCTATCTGGTGGTGCATCCGTCGCTTCCGGTGCACTCGGTGCAGGAGCTGGTGAAGTTCGCCAAGGCCCGGCCCGGACAGCTCGCCTTCTCCTCGCCCGGCGCGGGCAGCGGCGGCCACCTGGTGATGGCGATGTTCCAGGCCGCGACCGGTATCCAGCTGGTGCACGTGCCGTACAAAGGCGCGGCACCGTCGATCACCGCATTGATGGCCGGCGAAGTGGCGCTCACCTGGGATACGATTTCGACCTCGCATCCGCACGTCGCCGCCGGCAAGTTGCGCGGACTCGCGGTCAGCAGTGCGAAACGCTCGCCCGCGGTGCCCTCCGTTCCCACGGCGATCGAGGCCGGCGTACCGGGATTCGAGACCTATCTCTGGTTCGGCATCTTCGCCCCGGCAGGCACGCCGGCGCCGATCCTCGACAAGCTCAGTGGCGAGATCAACCGCATTCTTGGGCTGGCGGACGTGAGAGTGCGCATCACCACCTTGAGCGGCGAGATCAGTCCCAACACGCCGGAGCAGTTTCGCCGCTTCCTCGAAGCCGATACGCCGAAGTGGAAGAAGATCATCGCGGATACGGGCGTGCGCGTGAATTGATGTTCGTCATATGCGTCGCGCTGGCGCTGGCGGTCGCACTGCCAGCCGCCGACAGCCTGGCGCAAGTCGCGCGGCCGCTGCAGCCGGAGCCCGCCACCGGCCGTACCCAACACCCGATCGCACACGCACGCGATCAGATGGTGGCCGCAGCGCATCCGCTCGCGGTCGACGCCGGGCTGCGTATGCTCGCGCAAGGCGGCAGCGCCATGGATGCGGCGATCGCGGTGCAGCTGGTGCTGAACCTGGTCGAGCCGCACGCTTCGGGTCTTGGCGGCGGCGCCTACCTGCTTTATTTCGACGCGCAATCGAAACGGATTCGCGCCTACGACGGCCGCGAAACGGCGCCTTTCGCCGCCACGGCCGAGCTCTTTCTCGACGCCAACGGCAAGCCGATGCCGTTTCGCCAGGCGCTGGTAGGCGGACGCTCCGTCGGCGTGCCCGGTGTGCCACGATTGCTCGAGCTCGCGCATCGCCGTCATGGCCGGCTGCCGTGGAAGACTTTGTTCGAACCGGCCATCGCGCTGGCGGAGAACGGCTACCCGCTCTCCGAGCGCGTGCACCGAATCCTCGCACGGGTTCCGGAACTGGCGCAGGACCCGCAAGCGCGCGCATTGTATTTCCAGGCCGATGGGTCGCCCAAGCCCGCGGGGACCGAGCTTCGCAACCCCGAGCTGGCGGCGACCTTGCGCGTGCTCGCGTCAGATGGGGCTAGAGCGTTCTACCGCGGCGACATCGCGCGCGACATCGTGGCCGAGGTTCGCGCGCACCCGACCAATCCCGGCGCCATGCGCGAGGAGGATCTGGGCGCGTATGCCGTGCGCGAAGTCGATGCCCTGTGCCGGCCGTATCGCAGCTACCGCGTCTGCGGCATGCCGCCCTCGTCCTCGGGCGGCATCGCGGTGCTGCAGATGCTCGGCATCCTGGCGCGCTTCGATCTGAGCGCGCTGCGTCCGTTATCGGCCGACGCCGTGCATCTGCTCGCCGAGGCCGAGCGGCTTGCGTTCGCCGACCGCAACCGCTACGTCGCTGACGACCGCTTCGTGCGGGTGCCGATCGAGGGCCTGCTCGATCGCTCGTACTTGCGCGAACGCTCGGCGCTCATACGTCCCGAAGCTTCGATGAAGCACGCCGAGGCCGGCACGCCGCCCGGGGCCCCGCT